>JAZUBN010000152.1:0-8524 GCA_045638565.1 Oscillospiraceae bacterium
ACCATATCTAGAATACGGTCTACTGTGCCAACCTTTTCGCCCTGATTTACATATACAACACGTGCATTGCCGTCCTTGATAACGATGAAAGCAACAGGATTGATTGTAACACCTGCGCCTGTGCCGCCGGAAAATGAAATCTTGCCGTCTGCAGCCTTTGCGTTAGAGTCAATACCGCCTACGCCCATACCGACAGAAAGCTTTGTCACAGGGATGAGAGTTGTGCCGTCTGCTGTTGTGATAGGAGAGCCAACGATGCTGTTGACATCGACCATACCCTTTACTTTATCAAATGCGCTTGCGAGGAAATCTGCTAAATTATTCATATTATACCTTCCTTCTTTATTTGAATGAGTGCTGCCACCGCTGCAATAAGCAATGTGACAGGTCTTACATACACGATTACATCACAGGCAACGGCCATTTCGCTTCTGGAAAAGTCCATGCCCACATTGATATGCTGATCTTTTATTGTAAAAATGCTCTCTAAAACAGGCTGGGCCTCTATCAGCACGATGCACAGCTTGCCATAATCCTGAGCCATCTTCGCCTTGTCCTCATCGGCAACTGTAAGCATCAGATAAAGCTGTTCGAATGTGATGCCCTTGAGGATTTTGCGTGAAAGCCCGAAGACGATTTTTATTATAGCCTTGATTTTTTCGACGGTCAGCTTTTTAAGGAAGCTTTCCTTCTTTTTCTTTGGCTTTTTTTCAGCCTTTGCAGGCTTGTTTCCATCTGCCTGCTCAGGTTTTTCTGCTGTATTTTCAGCCGGTTTGTTGTGATTTTCGGCTTGTTTCGGCTTTTTCTTCTTTTCTTTTTTATCCTTTTTGTCCTTTTTCTTCATGGGAAGGATGGTGTATTTTATCCCGTTCCATTTGACGTATACCGTCAGCTCAGGATAGATAACCCCTATTTTTATCGGAGTTATCAGCACGATAACAAGGACTGCAAGAACAAACAGAAGCACAAAACCGATGGCTTTGAGAATAAAGCCAAGCACTGCTCCTATTATTCCCATCATTGCGGATCCTCCGGCATAAGCACATTGAAGGCGAGCTGTTCAGGGTCGTCCTTACTGAACTCTTTTACGCTCGGCAGGTCGTCAAGGCTTGAAATACCGAATGCACGCAAAAAGCCTTCTGTAGTCTTATATAATGTAGGTTTGCCCGGCACATCCAGCTTGCCGCAGCTTGTGATAAGCTCCTTTTCAAGCAGGGAGTGCATTGTATATGTGCTGTCGACACCGCGCACCTGCTCGATATAAACCTTGGTGACCGGCTGTTTATAGGCGACTATTGCAAGGACTTCGAGAGCCGCCTGCGAAAGCGGATTTGGCTTTCTTGTCTCCAGAACACCGCGGACATATTTTGAATAATCGGCTCTTGAGCAGAGCTGATAGGCATTATCAAGCTCAAGAAGCTTGAGTCCGCGCATTTCGTAATCGTAATGGTCGCCCAATTCCTGGGCCACATTACTGAGCAGAGCTTCGTCGATTTCCATAACTTCGCAAAGCTTTGCCTTGGATACGCTGTCGCCCGAGGCAAACAGAATCGCCTCAAGAATATTCATGGCTTCACGAAACTCCATTTTCATCCTCCTTATACTCAGGAAGCTGGGCAATATCGCCTGTCAGCCTGAGTGTATAGTCTTCCTTTTCTTCTTCTATTTCAATCTTATTGACCTTGGCAAGCTCCAATACGGCAAGGAAAATCGCCACGATATCGCTTCGGCTTTTTGCCGAAAGCACAAGGTCTGTAAGGCTGAGTGACCTGTTTTTGATGAACATACGGGAGATTATCCCGATTTTTTCGTTGACCGATGCCTTTTCCTTGCCTACGATGCCGGAAAACTTGCTGAGCTTCGGCGGCATTGTGCGCTCGGCACGGTCGACTATGCTGTTGATGGCTTTAAGGAGAGAATCCATGCTTATCTGTCCCTTAAAGGCTTTGCTTTTGTCCTTTTCCAGCCTTTCAGGACCCTTTATAAAGATATCTCTGCCGATTTCGCCCATTTCGGCAAGCTTTTCGCCTGCCAGCTTGATGCGCTGATATTCAAGGAGGGCTTCGACCAGGCTTTCGCGAGGGTCTTCTTCCTCATCGTCATATTTAGGCAGCAGCATTTTCGACTTGATATAGGTCAGATGGGCGGCCATCGCCACAAAATCCGAGGAGATGTGCATATCAAAGGACTTCATCTGCTCCAGATATTCAAGATACTGCTCAAGTATGTCGGCGATCGGGATATCCATAATGCTCACCTTGTTTTTGGAGATAAGGGAGAGCAGAAGGTCAAGTGGACCGTCGAATTTTTCAAGATGAAAGGTTATTTCCATTTGATATTACTCCTGATGTGGGTATGGAATGAATTTCGTTTTGCGGACCGCCGAGGATGTCGGTCCCTACAATCGGACGAGCAATGCTCGCCCCTACAAAATATGCCGCGGATCGTTTATTATACGAAAAGTTCTACGATGAAAATTACTGCATTTAAGATTCCGTCGAAGACGAAGCCTCGCATTGCATAAAGTATTCCATCGAGGAAATTGAACATAAGAAGGGCTAAAAGGGCGAACTGAATATACTGTCCGTACTCATACATGAACTTTTTTGCCCCGTTTGGCAAAAACGGATAAATGATATTGCTGCCATCGAGCGGCGGCACAGGAATGAGATTGAACACGCCGAGGCCGATGCTGAGGTTTGCAAGTATTATCATAAAATTGCTGAATGATGCGAAAATCGCATTATCTGCAAGAGTCTGCGAAAGATTGCCGACGATGACGGCAAGGAAGCAGAAAAAGGCAAGGATAAAGTTGGAAAGAGGTCCTGCGATGGATGTGACAACCATACCTGCCTTGCGGTGCTTCATATTTGCAAGGTTTACAGGCACAGGCTTTGCCCAGCCGAAGCCTGCGATTATCATACAGAGAAAACCAACAGGATCGATGTGGTTTACAGGGTTGAAGTTGAGCCTTCCCTGCTCTTTTGCAGTGGTATCGCCCATAAGATATGCCGCAAAGCCGTGGGAAACTTCGTGCACCATAATGGCGATAAGAACTGCAGGGATTATAATCAAATATTCAGAAAGACTTCTGCCGAATAACATTTAGATCTCCAATCTGATAAGGTCCTCATAAGTTTCGCCCCTTACTTTGAGGACAGGTTTGCCATTTTCGATAATCACCAGAGGCGGGCGAGGTGTTTTGTTGTAATTTGAAGCCATGGAGAAGTTATATGCGCCCGTTGTAAAGACGGCAAGGATATCTCCCGGCTGTGGTTTCTGGATGTATGCATCTTTTGTGACAAGGTCGCCGCTTTCGCAGCATTTGCCTGCTATAGTTGCGAGATAATCACGATTTTCCCCTGCTCTGTCTGCGATTACACATTCGTAACGTGCATCGTAAAGGGCATAGCGAGGGTTGTCCGTCATACCGCCGTCAACGCTGACGTAATTGCGGATATTTTCCAGCTCCTTGACTGTGCCAACTTCATAAAGTGTGATGCCTGCAGGGGCGACGACAGAGCGCCCCGGCTCGATGGTTACATGAGGAAGCGGAAAATTATTTTTGCAGCAAGATGCCTTGATGGCATCAGCCATATTTTTAATCATATCATCGAGGTTTTCCGGCTTGTCAGCATGGGTATACTTCACGCCAAAGCCGCCGCCCATAATAAGCTGAGGAAGGATTATGCCGTATTTTTCGCGTATTTCAGCCATAAAATCAGCCATAATTCCGCCTGCCATAGCGAAAGGCTTGCTCTCTAAAAGCTGTGAGCCGATGTGACAATGGATGCCTGTAAGCTCAAGATTTTTGCAGGAAAGAATGGCATCTATTGCTTCAAATGCCTTGCCGTCCTTTATGCCGAAGCCGAACTTTGTGTCCTCTTTACCGGTCTGAATAAACTCGTGCGTATGAGCGTCAACCCCCGGCTTTACACGGAGAATAACCTTGGCTTTACTGTCCGTTTTACCGGCAAGTTCATCGATGATGGCAATCTCCTGCCAGTTATCGATGACAAAGCTTCCGATGCCTGCGCTGAGGGCATATTCAATCTCTTTTCTCGTCTTGTTGCCGCCGTGGAAATGGAGCTTTTCTGCAGGCATACCGCCTGCGATGGCTGTATAAATCTCGCCGCCCGAAACAACGTCGCAGCAGACATTCATACCCTTGAGAATATCATAGATAAACTTTGCCGAAAGCGCCTTGCTTGCATAGGCTATGGTGTAATTATCGCCAAAATTGTCACTCATTATGCGGTGATATTCATTTATGGCATTTTCGATATAACTGCGGCTGATGACATAGACAGGGGTGCCGAAGTTTTTCGCGATTTCGACAGTATCGACGCCGTCCATTGTGAGATGACCGCTTTCATTGATGTTGAAATGATTATAGAGAAACATGGTTGTGCCTCGTTTGAAATGAATTGAAATCGATGATTTCATGAATTTGAGGTGTATTCCGATGCTATTGGATAAAGCGGTAGGGCACGGAGACCCTCCCCTACAAGGATATATTGTAGGGGCAATTCACGAATTGCCCGATTGAATATGCCTTCGGCACCACCTCATCCGTCAGCTTCGCTGACACCTTCCCCTCAAGGGGAAGGCTATGGGGATTCTCCGCTTGTGTTGGGAGCGTCTGCTATTCCCCTAAGGCGTTTTCGATGTCCTTGATGAGTTCAAGGCGGTTGGTATTCTTGTCTGCCGAGAATGGGATAATATGGTCTTCGTCTTCGATAAGACCCAGCTCATTCCATATCATAGGGATATTTTCCTCAAGCTCCTTCTTTTTGAGCTTGTCCACCTTATTTGCCACAACTGTCATAGGCACGCCGAAAGAGCGCACCCATGTGACCATATCCTTATCAAGCTGTGTAGGCTTATGACGTGCATCAACTATGAGATAAAGACGGGCAATATGCTCAAGGTCCTGCTGGAAAAACTGCTCGATAAGGGCGGAAAAGCGTTCCTTTTCAGCCTGAGAAGTCTTGGAATAGCCATAGCCAGGAAGGTCTATAAACCAATACTTGCCGTCAACCTTGAAAAGATTGACATTGATTGTCTTGCCCGGCACAGAAGATACACGGGCGAAGTTCTTGCGGTTGAAGAGGCTGTTCATTGTGCTCGATTTGCCCACATTACTCTTGCCTGCAAAGACGATTCGCTTGGCTGTATCATTAGGAAAATCCTTCTGCTTTACTGCCGAGCGCACGAATACTGTATTTGTAATATTCATTATTTTCTCCTACTGACGGATGCCCACATTCTTGCTCTGATTATTTTCAGGCACGATGTTCATATTACCATCCTTGCTTTCACACTTTTCAGGGAAAAGAACAGGAAGGGCTTCGTCATAATGTCTTATAAAGATAAACTCTACATTTTCCTTTACGATATCTTCAAGTTCATCGATATCGCCTCTGTTGTCTTCAGGCACGATGATTCTCTTGACACCGTTGCGGTATGCCGCCATAGTCTTTTCACGAAGACCGCCGATTGGAAGCACTCTGCCGCGGATTGAGATTTCACCTGTCATTGCAAACTGCTTGGAAACAGGTGTATTTGTAAGGGCGGAAATGATAGCCGAGGCTATGCCGATACCAGCCGAAGGGCCGTCCTTTGGAGTTGCTGCTTCAGGGAAATGGACGTGGATATCGGTATTCTTATAGAATTCCTCGTCGATACCAAGTTCCTTTGCACGGCTTCTGATATATGTAACGGCAGCCTTGACCGATTCCTTCATAACATCGCCCAAGTTACCTGTCACTTCAAATTTGCCTGTGCCCTTGATTGTATTAGTTTCAATCTGCAAAAGCTCGCCGCCTACAGAAGTATAGGCAAGGCCGTTGATAACGCCAACCTCTGTAAGCTTCATATTTTCCTTCTCGTCGTGGAACTTTTCCTTGCCGAGATAGTCCTTAAGGTTCTTTGTTGTGATTTTTACCGACTTATAATCGCCGTTTACGATGTGGAATGCCACCTTACGCATGATTTTCGCGATAGTTCTCTCCAAAACACGGACACCCGATTCACGTGTGTAGCCGTCGATAATCTTCATAAGGGCATCCTTGTCCAGCTTGAACTGACGTCCGTTAAGGCCGTTCTTCTTGAGCTGCTTTGGAACGAGATGACGGGTTGCAATCTCATACTTTTCTGTATCTGTATAGCTGCCAAGCTCGATAAGCTCCATTCTGTCGAGAAGCGGACGTGGAATGTTGCCGATATCATTTGCTGTGCAGATGAAAAGTACATTTGAAAGGTCGACAGGCAGTTCCACATAGTGATCGCGGAATTCGTTGTTCTGCTCAACATCGAAAACTTCAAGGAGAGCAGAGTTAGGGTCGCCCTTATAATCGTTGCCAAGCTTGTCGATTTCATCGACGAGGACAACGCAGTTGGAGCTCTTTGCCTGACGGAGAGCCGTTACAAATCTGCCCGGCATAGCGCCGATATATGTCTTACGGTGACCTCTGATTTCAGCTTCGTCACGGACGCCGCCGAGGGAAAGACGTGCAAAGTTTCTGCCCATTGCGTGAGCAACAGAAGAAGCAATAGAAGTCTTACCTACGCCCGGAGGGCCTGCAAGGCAGATAATCTGACCTGTGATACCGCCCTTGATAGCCTTGACAGCGAAGATTTCAAGGATTCTTTCCTTGACCTTTTCCATGCCGTAATGCTCTTTATCGAGGATGTCACGAGCCTTCTTGATGTCGCTGTTTTCCTCTGTGAACTTGCCCCATGGAATGTCTAAAACTGTATCGAGATAATTTCTGATAACACCGCTTTCAGGGGAGTTGGAGTACATTTTTGCAAGGCGTGAAGCCTCCTTGAGAAGCTTGTCTTCGTGTTCTTTCGCAAGACCGAGAGCCTGAATCTTCTTCTTGTATTCCAGGCTTTCTGTAACAGTATCTTCGCCTTCGCCAAGCTCGTCATTGATGGCTTTTATCTGTTCCTTGAGGTAATATTCGCGCTGATGCTTGTCGATGCCGTACTTGACCTTGTCCTGAATACGGTTTTCAAGCTCGATGATATCTGTTTCTTCTGTGATGATTTCGATGAACTTGTTTGCGCGCTTTGTGATGTCAAACTGCTCGAGAATAGCCTGTTTGCTTTCGACAGGAAGGTGGATATTCTGACAGATATAGTCGCAAAGGCGGCCTGTGTCCTTGGCATCGAGGACGCTGACTATCATTTCTTCCGAAACCGAGCCTGCAACATTTGCATAGATGGAAAATGCCTCCTGCACCTTGCGGAGAAGGGCAAGTTCCTTCTTTGTTTCGGCCTCGTGCTTTTCTTCAGGATGAAGAGTTACGCTTGCAACGAGATATGGTTCTTCTTCGAGAGTTGTGCGGAGCTTTGCACGGCATTCGCCTTCGATGAGAACGCGGATAATATCGTTAGGCATTTTGAGAATCTGGCGGACCTTGGCAACAGTACCGACAGTATAGATGTCCTTTGCCTTAGGGTCTTCCACCTTGAGCTGTTTCTGGGAAACAAGGAAGATTCTCGAATCGTTTGCCATTGCGCTCTCAATGGCCTTGATGGATTTTTTTCTGCCCACGTCAAAGTGGAACAGGAGATTAGGGAAGATATTCAGCCCTCTGAGCGGAAGGACCGGCAATATATCTGTTTTTTCTTCTATATCGACTACGTTGATATTTTCTGACATTTTTTCCTCCAATGGACAATTTTTATGGTGAAAGAGCCTTTTATCAGGTATATTACGATTTAACCGCGGCTCTTAAAAATCTTATCAGGAATGGGGCAACGCTGCCTGACACTACTCCACCCATTATATAAGTATACTATTCTATTATATAATAAAAATCAACAGATAACAAGGCTTTTTTGTGAATTTTTATCGGATAAAAGAAAAACTCCCATAAGGGAGTTTTTAATATTGTATTGAAATTATAAGACCGATTACGATGGCAGCAAAGCCGAGAATGAAAGGCATTCTGCCGTCCCATTTTATGAGCTTATATGACATCTTCGGAGTTTCGGCAGGAGCGGCAAAATCGCCGTCTTCGTTATTATTGTCGTGAATCATCAGCATACTGTTCATGTTACCTGAATAGTATGTTTTGCTCATAAGGTCGGAGACCGATGTGGTTCGGAACTTGTTGAGCTTTGTAAGCCCCATGCAGATGATGAGGAAAATACCTGCATACATAAGACCGCTTCCCATTCTCAAAAGAGGGTATTCGGCATATTTTACAAGCAATAAACTGAAAATAATCCACATAGCGGCGAGAAACAGCAGGTGCTGCAGTGTGTTTTTGACGAATTGTTTCATAATATCCCTCCTTTTAATATTGTTAATATTATATCATAACATCCTGCATTTTGCAATTATCATAAACCACAAATAGTGAGATACAGTTTTGTGCATTATGTATATTATGGGTACTTCGGCGAAATGTTTCTAAGAAATCTTTCGTTTTTATATTTCGCAGTGAAGTGATATGATGTAATCATATCAGTGGAGGCAATGCAGGGGTGAGCATTGATAAATGAATGG
>JAZUBN010000153.1:0-13853 GCA_045638565.1 Oscillospiraceae bacterium
GCCTGCCCTAACGTGCTGACGCGGGCATATCCATATATCATTTTTTATACCTCTTTTCGTTGAATTTTTGGTTGAAATTTGTGAGTACCAAAACTCTTGATATTATGTATTTGCACAAACGGGATAAATATTCACGTTTGGCAAAAATATTTTTATGGAGGATTCTCAAATGAGAACAATGAACAAAATCGTTGCTCTTGCTCTTGTACTTGCAATGGCTTTCTCTATGATGGCTTCTGCTGCAAGCTTCAAGGATCAGGCAACAATTAACGCTGATCTCATCGACGAAATTAACCTCTTGGTTAACCTCGGTGTTTACAGCGAACAGGGCACAGGCGCTGGTTACTTCGAACCAAACGCAACAATCACACGTGCTCAGGCTGCTAAGATTATCTACGTTCTTAAGAACAAGGGCGTTGATAACGGCGCTACATCCTGGACAGGTCTCAACATCTTCACAGACGTTGAAGCAGGTGCATGGTATGAAGGCTATGTAAACTACTGCGCTTCCACAGGCATTATTGCTGGTGTTGGCGACAACAAGTTTGCTCCAAACGACACACTCACAGGCGTTCAGCTCGCTAAGATGCTCCTCGTAGTTATCGGCTACAAGGCAGACGTTGAAGGCTACACAGGTGACAAGTGGGATGCTAACATCCTCGCAGACGCTGAAGCAGCTGGCTTCTTCGTAGATTACGAACTCTCCGTAAAGGGTATCGTAACACGTGAATGGGCTGCTCAGATGATCGTTAACGCTATCAACGCAACTAAGGTTCGTTACGAAGACGGCGCTCTCGTTGAAATGTACAACGACAACACACCTGTAACATATGCAAAGCAGGACCTCGGTCTCCTCACAATCACAGGTATTCTCGTTGAAACACCAAACATCAAGCTCGGTGCAGACCCAGCTAACAACTCCAACGGCAAGAACAAGTCTTCTGTTGTTTGGGTTGGTGAAGATGAAGAAGGCGACAATCTTTACGAAACATTCGAATACGCTGCAGACCCAGCTCTCCTCGGTAGCTTTGTTGACGTTCTTGTAAAGAACAACGGTGACAAGGTTTACGGTATCACAGCTGACGAAGAAAACATCATCACAAACACAACAGTTGATGCTGTTGAATACGATGCAGATGACTTCGAATCTTCCTTCTCTATGTTCGTTGACTACGCTCCAGTAGAACACGACACAACAATGTGGGGCAAGAACGACAACCGTGAAGTTTCCCTCATCGACTGGAATGACGACGGTGAATTCGACACAGCTCTCGTAAAGGGTGTTGAATACGGTCAGGTTGATTACACAAACCCAGCTAAGTACATTATTAGAATCCCAGGCACAGACCTCGCTGATATTAAGACAAAGTCCGCATACAACAAGATCAACTTTGTTGATACAGTTGAAAAGGGCGATGTTGTTAAGATCACAAAGGATTACACATCTGGTAAGCTCGTTCGCAACGTTGAAACACTCGACGTAGTTGAAGGTGCTATCACAAGAGTTAACTCCGATGACGTTGCAACAATCGACGGTGCTTCCTACAAGCTCGGCGCATTGCATATTATCGAAGGCGAAAATGTTAAGCTCGCAGTTAACAAGACAGCTATGGAATACTTTGTAGATGGCGATTATGTTATCTTCACAGATAAGCTTTCCTCCGCTGATGATATTCCTACAAACTTTGCTATCCTCATCAATAAGGCTAAGGTTGACAAGACAGACGTATTCGGTAATGTAACAGAAGAAAAGGCTATCAACAAGGTTGAAGTTCTCCTCAACGATGGTACACAGGCTGTTTACGAACTCAAGGGTGACAACTACAACGCTCTTGCTAAGGATACAATCTACGAATACGAAATCAAGAGCGGTAAGATTTCTCTTACAACTGTAGCTGATGCTTACAATGAAGATGTTGCAGCAGATGCTAAGGCTATCTACGATGAAAGCGCATCTAAGCTCACATTCAAGGATGATGACAACAAGGTTACAGCAACATATCGTGCAAACGAAGAAACATTCTTCTTTGTAATCGACGAAGATGGCGACTACGCAGTAGTTACAGCTTCTGAAATCAAGAACGATATGTCTCTCTCCGGTGAAAACTTCATCGTTGAAGAAGACGGCTTTGCATATGTAGTAGCTGCTGTTCTCGAAGGCGAAATCGCTGACAATACAAAGGTTTACGGTATCGCAGCTAACGCTTATGATGAAGAAATCGACGAAGATGACGTTGCAGTTATCTACATCGATGTAACATCTCTCGCAGGCACAACAGAAACACTCACAGTTAAGAAGTCCGCATTCTCCGACAAGCTCGTTGGCAAGTTCGTTGAATACACAGTTGACGAAGATGGTTATGCAACACTCACAGCAAAGACAGTTGCTGAAGCTGGATACACAACAGCTGCTATCACACATGTTGCAGAAGATGGCATCGTAGTTGCTGATTACACAGCAGGTACAGCAACAACTAAGGATCTCGTACTCGCTGATGATGTTAAGATCTACTATGTAGAAGCATTCAAGACATCTGACGATCTCGCACGTGTTTCCGTAACAGAAGGCGATGAAATCGTTGAATCTATCGAAGCTAATGCTAACACATATGAACTCAGTGCAGCATACAAGACAAATGATGATGGTGAAGTAAGCCACATTATCGTTGAAGTAACAGGTGCATACATCTGGTCCAACGGTAAGATCAACAAGGCTGATCAGGCTATCACAACAGTTGTTATCGGCTAATTTCTAATTAGTTCAATAGAAAAACCACCCTTCGGGGTGGTTTTTCATTTATCTCCAAAGTGGCAATGATTATAGCACTGTTATTGTAACTTGTCAAGCGGAGGTTGTGTAAGCCGCAGGAAATTCTTCGGGCTATGCCCTCAGAATGACAATATGCGGGAGCAGCAAACGGCTCCCCTTGTTCAAAGGCTTCTCCTTGAGGAGAGGCTCCGCGAAACGGTGGTGAGGTGGTGCCGTAGGCATATTGAATAGACGGGCTACGCCCTACACCTCATCCGTTTTTTACAATCCCTCCGTCACGCATTCGCGCGACACCTCCCTCGTCTGAGGGAGGCAAGGGGTGATGCACGCGGGAGGCAGGAAATATAAAAGGCTTCCCTGATGGGAAGCCTTTTTAAGCCGTTTTAAGCGGTTTTTTTATTTTCTGTAATCTTTCATGTACTTGGTAACAACACGGTTTCTACCCGTCTGCTTGGCCTCGTAAAGAGCCATATCGGCAAGGGAGAACATGAAGTTTTCATCCAGCATTTCATCGGTCTCTCCCGGTATATAAGCTGTTGCACCTATTGAAACTGTCAGGGTATCATTTACCGTTTTATTGCCCGCTTCAATCATTGCACTTTCAACCGCATGACGAAGCTTTTCTGCCATTTTTTCAAGACTGTGCAAACTGTCGACAGAGGCGCATACAGCAAATTCCTCGCCGCCGTACCTGAACACAATATCGGACTTTCTTGCAAACACATCCTGGATTATCTTCGCCACGTTGACAAGGGCATTATCCCCCATATAATGACCAAAAGTATCGTTATAATCCTTGAAAAAGTCGATATCTATCATATAGAAACCACATATCTGACGATGTCTCTTACACAGAGCCAATGTGGATCTTGCTCTTTCAAAGCCACCCTTACGGTTTGCAGCAAGAGTCAGGAAGTCTGTTCTTGTTTCCTCGGTCAATTTGGTGATAAGAGCTATGTAATCACCATGAATATAACGTGAGAACATATACCCCATAAGTGTCATAACAACTATGGCGGTCATATAGCTCATATTCGGTTTGCCAAATGATGCCAGAATAAGATTCACAAGGGCAAATCCGCCGAAAACCACTCGCGCCATGTTGCGCTCAATGATAGGTATCATAAGGAAGCTGAGCAGCAGCATGGTCATATTGATAGGGAACGGACGGACGAAGGAATCGAGTATAATAAACGGAACAAGTCCTACGCACAGGACGCACCAGAATGAAATATTGATAATATCAACTGTGCGCTGCGGAACGTTGACTTTTTTCAGTAATATGGCTGAAATTATAAGATAAACAATGGCAACTGCCAGGATGAACACCGAAAACGGAAGAAGCGCTGTGCCAAACTGGGCAACACAGTCTTTATCGTTGGTGAACACCATCAGCAGAATGGCAATGGAGATGATTCTGACTCTTTCAAGGCTCGATCTTTTGAGGAATCGTCTGATCTCGTCCGGCACAGGGGTGCTTATACTGTCTATAATTTTTTTCATTTCATGCCCCCTTTCTCATATAAAATTATTATACCATACAGATAGTTTTTTGTAAATAGTGACTAAAAATTTTACCTTTTGTATATTATATTGTGTGCTGTTTTCAGCCTTCATTTCATTTGAACAAAAGGACTATATAATCTTTTGGTTAAATTAAACAAATTTGCGAAAAAACAAAAAAGTTTCTTGTTTAGTATTGACAAATGTGAAAATAGGGTTTATAATAAAGCCAACATAAAACAAAACAACAAAATACTTTAGACGAAGTACATCAGAGAAAGGGTGATTCCGATGAATGAAAATTCAATATTCTCCACTCAGAATATCGGAGTCAGCGGTCTCTGTAAGTTCACCTACAAACCTATCGCTTAACCTTTTAATTTCAAACATTCACACTTAAGCTTATGTAAAGCTACACACCAATTTATGATGTCACCTGGTTAGAAGATTATACGAACCGTAAAAACCTATATAAAACCTTCATTATTCCCATAGCACTTTACATAGATTTTTACAGAGGTTAATTACTCCGTTATACGAGTGATAGATGAACAAATTACAATTGAATATTTACAACTTAATATCGACGTTATCTATATTCTTTGGACAAGAATAGATGTTAACACCAAATCTAAAACGAGGTATACTCCAACAAAAAATTAAGTTTTTATTAGTTAGTTAAACTAAAGGAACAAAATCTGAAAAGGAAGTACACTCCAGCAAAGAATTAATTTTTACCGGCTTTACACAAACCGGCGGATCAAATCTTAATACGAGGTAAACTCCAACAAAGACTTAATCTTTTATTAGTTATTTAAACTAAAGGACAAAAATCTAAAAAGGAAGTACACTCCGGCATACTAAGAAACTTTACTGATTTTTATCAGCGGATCCAAATTATTTTCAGGAGGACAAACCCCCAGAAGCGTTAAGTTTTATCAGTTAATTAAACTGAAGGACAAAAATCTTAATTAAGAGGTATACTCCAACAATCCATTAATTATTTATTAGTTTATCAAAACTAAAGGAACAAAATCTGAAAAGGAAGTACACTCCAGCAAAGAATTAATTTTTACTGGCTTTATACAAACCAGAGGAAACAAATCTTAAAAAGGAAGTAAACTCCAACAAGAAATTAAGTTTTTATTAGTTAATTAAACTAAAGGACAAAATCTTAAATAAGAGGTACACTCCAGCATACTAAGAAACTTTACTGATTCTTATCAGCGGAACAAAATCTTATAATGAGGTAAACTCCAACAAACAATTGATTTTTATTAGTTTTTAAAACTAAAGGAACAAAATCCAAAAAAGGAAGTACACTCCAGCAAAGAATTAATTTTTACTGATTTTATATAAATCAGAGGAAACAAATCTTTTGAATGAGGTAAACTCCAACAAACTATTAATTATTATCAGTTAGCTAAACTGAAGGATGTCAAAATAATAATTTAATAAAGAGGATATTCCAATGGAATCAATATTCTAAAAACCCTTTAATATTAGAAATAATGTTAAAGGGTTTTATTTTTTTGCGCAATATTATCATTCTGAACGAAAACGGGGGCGCAATGAGCCCGCTCATTGGGGTGTTATGGAAGAATCTTTCCTTCGGATTTATAGCAGCTATGGTGTGAGATCCTTCGCATACGCTCAGGATAACATGAAATTTATGAGACAGAATATAAAAAAAGACACATCTTTCGATGTGTCTTTTCTGTATTGAAATCTTTAATTAAGCAATAATTACTTAACTTCAACTTCTGCGCCAGCTTCCTTGAGCTTAGCTTCGATAGCTGCTGCGTCTTCCTTGGAAACGTTTTCCTTAACAGCCTTTGGAGCGTTGTCAACAACTTCCTTAGCTTCCTTAAGGCCGAGACCTGTGAGTTCACGAACAACCTTGATAACGCCGATCTTGTTTGCGCCAGCGGACTTGAGAACAACTGTGAATTCTGTCTGTTCTTCAGCTGCTGGAGCTGCTGCAGCTGCAGGACCTGCTACTGCTACTGGTGTTGCGGATACGCCAAATTCTTCTTCGAGAGCCTTTACGAGTTCAGCGAGTTCGAGAACCTTGAGGTTCTTGATTTCTTCAATAAGCTTCATGATATTTTCAGACATTTTAATAATCCTCCGTATAAATTAAATAAGTGGTGCTGAATTATTCAGCTGCTGCTTCTGCAGCTACTGGAGCAGCTTCGCCTGCTTCCATCTTGTTCTTGATTTCGTTAAGAGCGATACAAAGCTTTGTAATAGGTGTATTGAAGCCATAGAGAACTGTAGCAACAAGTGTTTCCTTGTTTGGAAGTTCTGCGATAGCGTTGATTTCGGATTCAGGAACTACCTTACCTTCGAGAACGCCTACCTTAACCTTGAATGTCTTGCTTGTCTTTGCATACTTGCAAAGGATTCTTGCTGGAGCAATTGGATCATCTGCGCTGATTGCGAGAGCTGTTGTACCGTTGAGGTGCTCATCAAGAGCTTCGAAACCGATTTCGTTAGCAGCAAAGCGAACGAGAGTGTTCTTTACAACTGTGTATTCAACACCTGCTTCTGTGAGTTCCTTACGGAGCTTAGTATCGTCAGCAACATTGATACCCTTATAGTCTACAAGCACGCAGGATGCTGCATTAGCCATCTTTTCCTTGAGCTCAGCAACGATCTGCTTCTTGCTTTCCAATACTTTTGCGTTAGGCACTGTTTTCACCTCCGTTGAAAATAAAAAAATCTGCCTCTATCATAGACAGGCAGAACGAAAGGATCATATATAAAGAAGTTAATTTCTAAATGATACTTTCCTCGTCCGGACGGCTTGACCCGTTTACAACTTTCATTTCCGAATGTCTATGGATTAGCTTAAATATAATAGCACAAATTCTGTGCTTTGTCAATACCTTTTTCAAGATATTTTTTAATGCCCATACGGGCTTTTATTCTGACCGGAAAGTGAGGCGAGCCTCACCTTCCGGATAAGAAACGATAAATTAGTTACCGAACTTAGCAGAGTTGATCTTGATGCCAGGGCCCATTGTAGAAGCAACTACGCAGGAGCGGACATACTGACCCTTAGCTGCTGCTGGCTTAGCCTTCATAACAGCGTTCATAAGTGTGTTGAAGTTGTCAGCGAGCTTTTCTACGCCGAAGGAAGCCTTGCCGATTGGGCAGTGGATGATGTTTGTCTTGTCGAGACGGTATTCGATACGACCAGCCTTGGATTCAGCAATAGCCTTAGTTACGTCCATAGTAACTGTGCCAGCCTTTGGGTTTGGCATGAGGCCCTTAGGACCGAGAACACGACCGAGACGGCCAACGAGACCCATCATGTCTGGTGTAGCGATGATTACTTCGTAATCGAAGAAGTTTTCGTTCTGGATACGGGAAACCATATCTTCTGCGCCTACATAGTCTGCGCCAGCTGCAACAGCTTCAGCAGCCTTATCGCCCTTAGCGAAAACGAGAACGCGAACCTTCTTACCTGTACCGTGTGGAAGAACAACGGAACCACGAACCTGCTGGTCAGCGTGACGGGAGTCAACACCGAGCTTGATGTGCATTTCAACTGTTTCGTCGAACTTTGCCTTAGCTGTAGAGAGCACTGCTTCGAGGCCTTCTTCTACGTCGTAAAGCTTTGTCTTGTCGATAGCCTTGATGCTATCCTGATACTTCTTACCTCTAAACATTATTATGCTTCCTCCTTAACTGTGATACCCATAGAACGGGCTGTACCTGCGATCATGCTCATAGCAGATTCAACAGATGATGCGTTAAGGTCTGGCATCTTCATTTCAGCGATCTTCTGGAGATCAGCCTTGGAGATAGAAGCAACCTTTGTCTTATTTGGAACACCGGAACCAGACTTGATGTTACATGCCTTCTTGATAAGAACAGCAGCTGGTGGTGTCTTAGTTACGAATGTGAAAGAACGGTCTGCATAAACAGTAATAACTACTGGAATGATGAGATCGCCTTCGTTCTTTGTGCGTTCATTGAATTCCTTTGTGAACGCCATGATATTAACACCGTGCTGACCAAGAGCTGGACCAACAGGTGGTGCAGGAGTTGCTTTACCTGCAGGAATCTGAAGCTTAATATAGCCTGTTACTTTCTGTGCCACGATTAATTTCCTCCTATAAGTGGTTTTTCGGACTGCTTAAAAATAATAATAGATTTCAGTCCTCCCACGATTCGACGTCTGGGCGGACGTCAATTAGATCTGCATTGCTGCGATCTGCTTAAATTCGAGTTCAACAGGTGTTTCACGACCAAAGATGGAAGCCTTGATCTGAACTTTTTCGTTTTCCATGTCGATAGATTCGACAACGCCTGTGAGACCCTCAAATGGGCCGTCAATAACCTTGACGTTGCTGCCCACTGTAAATGAAAGCTTGATTTCTTTTGTTTCTACGCCGAGAGCTACAACTTCTTCTTCTGTGAGCGGTACTGGCTTGGAGCCAGGGCCTACGAAGCTTGTTACGCCTCTTGTGTTTCTTACTACATACCAGCTTTCGTCTGTCATATGCATCTTGATGAGCACATAACCTGGGAAAAGCTTACGCTCAACTTCACGTGTACCGTTTTCACGGACTTCTGTTACTGTTTCCATCGGAATTCGGATATCATGAATGAGATCGTGAAGTTTGCGGTTTTCAACCGCCTTCTGAATTGTTGTTGCTACCTTATTCTCATAACCGGAGTATGTGTGGACCACATACCATCTTGAGTTTTCATCCATAGCCTTACACCTTACAGAATGTTAATGATGAGGTTTCTGATCCAAGAGAAAACAGCATCAAGGCCGCCGACGATAACGCCAACGATAACGATAGCTGCAACTGCTACAGCTGTGTTATTGATGATCTGATCCTTGTTTGGCCAAACAACCTTCTTAGCTTCGCTCTTCATTTCCTTGAAGAACTTAGCCATTTTCTTGAAGAAGCCTGGCTTCTTCTCCTTGTTGTCTTTCGCAACGTTGTTGTTTGTTGTTACTTCGTTAGACATTTGAGCTCCCCCTTACTTGGATTCTCTGTGAAGGGTGTGCTTCTTACAGAAACGGCAATACTTGTTCATTTCAAGACGATCTGGTGTGTTCTTCTTGTTCTTCATAGTGTTGTAGTTTCTTTGCTTGCACTCTGTGCATGACAGTGTTACTTTAACACGCATTTGCGGCACCTCCTATTTTATTTGCCTCCCTCTCACTCTCTCTTTCGAGACTGACAACCTTAATATTTGATCGTCTAAGGGCATCTTTTTGCACACAAAAAAATAACCCTGTGATAGGTGAGTCTTATTTTAGCATACAAGGGGGTCTTTGTCAAGCATTTTTCCTTTACAAAATAAATTTTCCCTTTTACATAAAAACAACAAATTGACACCCCGTTTTTTATGCATTTTACCAATGCTATACATTATATAATATATAAATATATTTCCGTTTTGTTAAGAAGATTGTTCCACATTCACAAACGCAAAAACAGCCTCCCGAGGGGAAGCCATTTTTGTAAAGAAAGGTCATATTTATCCTTCAATAAGTCTGGCTTTTTTAAGCGCCATAATGATGATTGGAATCGCCACAAGCTGAATGACAATGCCCGGCAGAGCTGTCACGAACGAGGCTGTCAGCCACATGGACATACTGTATTCGCCTGCGCGGAAAATAAGTCCGTTTACCAGACCTGCAACGATGCGGCCTGCCAGCATTGATGTGATGAGTGCGACGTAAATATCGACTACAGGCTTGCCTGTTTTGATGATTTTAGCCATAATGCCGGCTGTAAGACCATAAATGGCAAGCTCGCACAGCATACCCGGCAGCACAGCCATCGGCGGCATACCTGTTATCATCGAAGAAAGTGCCGGTGTCAGCACACCGCAGGCAAGGCCGAAAACAGGACCGCATACAAGCCCTGCAAGCAGCACAGGAATGTGCATAGGCAGAATCACCGAGCCTGCGTTGGGTATCATATGGAATGCTTGTGGGAGCACTACGCCTATGGCAATGAATAATGCTGTAAGTACCATTTGCTTGACGTGAGTTTTCATAATTTTTCCTCCTTATATTTTGCTTGTTGATTTGTCTTACCGTAGGGGCGGATGCCCTCATCCGCCTGCGGGTCGATGAAGGCATCGACCCCTACAACTGATGTGTCACTCTGAGTGAAGCGAAGACTCTTTCCCTGTTTCCCGGTAAAAACAAAAAAGCCACGAAAACATACACGTTCTTCTAAACGCGTTAAGTCTTCGTGACTTGATTTCAAAAATTATTTAAGTAAAAAGCTTCACCTTCGTGGTGAAATTATATTTATATTATAATATTACAGACCGATTTTGTCAATATTTTTAATTATTCGGGTCGTAGCTTTCGGCAGTATTTATCACGATGGAATTGCGGTTTCCATCCCAGCTTACATTGAAATCAAACAGCTCGCCAAGGTCGCGTAATTTGAAGAAGTTGTTCTGATTTATTGTGTAGCCTGTAACTTCGACCTGTTTTCCATCCTTGAAAAGCGGAGATTTATTGAGAATACCCTGCTTTGTAAGACCGTTACCGCGAGACATTTCGCCGCCGACAGGAATATATCCTGTGTGAGACTTCATATCGATAGCGCCCACATCACCATTCCACGTGACGTTGAACTGCTTTTCTGTGTCGCGGAGCACGAGAGCAATATCACGGAGCTTGAAATAGTTATTCTGGTTGATTGTATAAGCTTCAAACTCTGTCAGCACATTATTGATGTAGACCGCCGACTTGTTAGGCACAGCCATTACATTTTCTGCAGGAGCAGATGGAGTTACAGGAGCGGAAGGCTCCTTGTAATTGCGGTCGCCGCTATAATTAGTTGCATCAGTTACAGAAATTGCAAAATAAGTTGTAGTATCACCCTGATTTACACGAATTGGATAAGCCGCACCATAAGTGCCATTGGACTTCTTACCAAGGTCATCACAACGACCGAATACCCAAGTCAGACCCTCATTCCAACTACCATCCATATTACGTTCACCATTCGTATAAGGAGTGATACCAATATCATAAAGATAAGTCAAACCATGTTTGCCATCAAAAAGGGCATCAGATGCTAAATAAGCAGTATTAGTTTTATATACATTCAAATCAGAACAAGCATGACTGTAAGAACCTCTAACAGATTTAACATTTTCATTTAAGTGATTAAATGGAGTAGCAGGCGCAGTCATAAACTCTACGGAATCCTTAGTTGCACGCATAGCACCATCAAGACCAATATAAACATAATAAATCTTAATAGGATTACCCGCATCATCAGTGGAATTTCTCTCAGTATGACGGATATAATTGGAGAAAGTCACACCCTCAATGGTCTTTACATAGTCCATCTTAGGACACTCAGACAAAGACTTAACAGAAACATTCATATAGTCATTATTCTTAATATAAGAATCATAACCCCACTTATCCTTGGACTTTACACCAATACCAGCAGGCTCACCAAAAGTAACACTTACACCATACTCTTCGACCACGTCTGCAAATACAGGAGTCGCCATCGCCAGAATCATCACAACGGCCAGAATAAACGAAATCTTTCTTTTCATACCATTTCTCCTTGTTTTCGCGGGAGGGCGCAGAGCCCTTCCCCTACGAATTATTTTATTGTATATTTTGCAGGGGCGGGTTTCAACGCCCGCCTGAAAATACTTTTATGCCCTATTTTTTCTTTATATTCATCAGAAATGTGCCGAGAAGCAAACCGAAGCAAGGTCCGTATGTCAGCCCTGCTGTCATATTATCGGTAAACGAGCCATAAGCAATGCCCAGCGATACTCCGATGCATAGTCCGACAGGCAGCCAATATGTATTTTCCATTATTTTCACCTTCGTCCTTTCATTTAAAAGATGTATTTCGACATTGTGTGTATCGATTCTATCATTGTCCCCTATTTTATGATGAAATCGCATTTTTCAGCGGTTTTCTGTGCAGAAAAATATTTTTCCTCCATTGGAATCCATTCGTTTACGAAACGGGACAGCATTTCTTCACCGTTGCGTTTTCTGATGCGCTCGACCTGAGTTTCATAGCTGATATCGGAGAATATAGCAATATCATAATACTTACTAAACTTATCGTGAAGCGCATATGAGCCTTCAAAAATTATGATTCCCTTGTTTTCGATATGGCTTGTGCCGTTTATTTTCATAACAGAGCAATCGAAAACGCCGTAATCGAAGCTTTCCTTATCAAGATTTGAGATGACTTCATCGAGGAATCTTTCGTAATGGATATTTCCGCCCGCCTCTGCCATTCTTTCAGGTGTGCGCACTTCAAACGGAAGGAAGAAATCATCGAGATACACCGTCTGCGCCGAAAGTTTTTCGGCTAAAAGTGCGGCTAAAGTGGATTTTCCGCTTCCTGCCCTTCCGTCAATGGCGATGATACATCTGCCCTTTTTATCTGCGATTTCAAGGGCTTTTTCGCAGATTTTATTGATAATTTCCATCTATCTCAGCTCCATTTCAAGACTTCCCTTACCCTTTTCACAGCGCAGTTTTGCATATGCGCCGTTGATGAGAGTCATCTTAGGATTGACGTGTCCTACGTCAGCATTTATAATCACATTCTCAGTCTTAAGAACGCGTCTGATGGCATTTTCATAGGTCAGAGTGTATTCGTTAGGGAACATTACACGACCGAAAACGAAGGCCTTTGCGCCCTCAAAATATCCCATCTGCTTCATCTTCCAGAGGGTATTTGCCACCACCTCGGCACTCATGGCAAATATATCGAAATACCAAATGATGCCATCCTGACGGTAACGCTCTATGAAGGCTTTTGTGCCATCGAAACGTGTGCCAAGAATATCGTTGATACACTCAAAACATCCGCCCAGAAGCCGTCCTTCTGCCTCAAAATCGCCATTTACTGCCTGCCAGTTCACATCGGCATCGAGATTATATCCGTCGATTTCATCGTTGCGGCTGCTCTCGTATTTTTCAAAGGAATGCTGTTTTACGATATCGCCTTTCCAGATGGAAATGTTATTTTCAAGGCTTTTATGGAGGGTTTTCATATTAAAACTGCCTGCGTTGCCACCATAAATCGTCGCCACATCGCAAAGGGTTGTAATGCTGTAAAGCAGACTTGTAGGGTCGGAATAGCCCTGAATCCACTTTGGATTTTTCGCGATGGCGTCATAGTCAATGTGAGGCAGAATCTCAACTAAAAAGTCGCCGCCTGTGGCACACAGAAGCATATTTATATCATTATTTTTTATAAGCGAATTGACGTCCGAAGCACGTTTTTCGGCTGTGTCCGACGGGTAATTTTCTGTGCGGATACCGTCACATTCATATATTTCAAAGCCGTTTTTACGGATATTTTCGAGAGAAAGGTCAAAAGACGGCTCTTTTTTCGGCGGAACGCCCGCGCTTGGAGCAGGGATGCCGATTGTGTCGCCGTTTTTGAGAAAACGAGGGTAAATCATAGCGCCTCCTTGGGATTTTTTCTAAGGTTATTATAGCAGATTGTAAAAGTGTTTGCAATATTGTAACGCATTTAACAACCCCTCCACCATCATTCGACGGTCCCCCTCCCCTTGCACAGGG
>JAZUBN010000154.1:0-8096 GCA_045638565.1 Oscillospiraceae bacterium
ATTCGTGACCGATACCGCAAAAATCTAGTATTTCCAACCACTTTCGTAGGGGCGAGCATTGCTCGTCCGTTCCAATGTCACTGTGCGGTAAAGGCGGACGAGCGATGCTCGCCCCTACGGACTGCGGAGAAGGCATGAAAAAAGGAGGGTTTTCCCCTCCTCAGTTAAGTTTTTTATAAAGCTGTCGGAAAATCTCAAGATGGAGCCTTTCGTCCATAATGATTCGCTGGATAATACTTGTCACCGCCTCATCCTTGATGCATCTGCAGGCCTCCATATATCCGCTGATGGCATTTTCCTCGGCTATGATGGCTTCAATAAGAATCTGCCGTGGCGATTTGCTGTATCTCACATTCTTCGCCGTCCAGTATTTTTCACCCATATTTGTCCGATATGTATATTCAGGGTCGCCGCCAAGGGCCAGAATGAGATTTGCAAGAATGTCCATATGCTCCATTTCGATGACTGAAATATACTTAAAGGCTGTATAGGCATCGGCATACTGGCTTTTAAGCTGACATGAAGCATAAAAATACTGCATCACCGCTGTCACTTCCGACGTCTGCCCTGCATAAAGACCGCTGATGATATTGGCGTATGCCTTATTGGGCGTAATGCCTGCAATCTCAGGATAGGGCAGGTCGACATGGTATTTATCGATGGTGCGGCCTGTACCCTCGTAATTTATGCGGCTGTCGGGCGCATATTCACATTCGTCGCTTATTCTGAAAATATCTTCCATAGCATTCCCTCCGTTTTATGTTGTGGGATATACTATGTGAAAGACTGATGAATGGTGAATGGATGGTTAATGAGGTGTCTGCGATGCATTGAATAGGTTACAACACCTCCTCTACGGACTAATCGAACCGCCGGAGATTCTTCGGCTGTGCCTCAGAATGACATTATAGAGGCGGGTATTGCTCGTTCCTACAGGTTTTCCTTCGCTTCCATTTTTTCCAGGCCGTACATAAAGCCGTCCAGATTTTTGGTATAGATACTGCCGCCGATTGCCTTCTTCTTATAGACCATCACTTCGGCGATGACATTTTCGCTTTCGGGATGGTTGGTCACATCGACTGTATAAAGCATGACCGTCTTGCCCTTGTACTTTTCAAGGTCGAATCCGCAGGATTTCTGCAGCTCGTTATACTTTTCATAAGTCTCATCAAATTCGCCCGGAATTGTGATTTCCTTGCAGACGAGCGTGTCATCCGCCGTTTCGTAGCCGAGATTTGCGATAAAATCCAGCACATCGGCTTCACTTTTCAGCTTTGTGCTGCCCATTGTTGTCTGTGATTCATTCCCTTTGGGCAGACCGAAAATAATCGCCAGCGCCACGATAATTACGACGGCAATCACCGAAAACAGCAGCTTCTTATTGAGTTTTGCAGTATAGATCATCATAAAAAATCTTCCCTCTCTTCAGTATTTTGTAAATATATACTGTGAAAGGGAAGAAATTATTACATTGTTGACAAAAGTGATTTATAAAACTCAACGGCAACGCCGAGAGCTTCCTTGCGGATATGCTCATTCGTACCGTGGATAGTGTCCACCTGCTTGCGGCTCATCATAATAGGCGAGAATCGATAGATATTATCGGCATATTTTTCATAATGCACCATATCGCTGCCTCGTGTGATGAGGGACGGAATGATTGTGATTGCACCGAAATGCTTTTCGATGGTCTTGCGCACAAGCTCATAGCTTTCTGTATTTGTATCAGAAACCTTTGACGGCACGATATTATCGAGAGCCTCAACCTCGACAGGAAGGTCTGCCAGAACTGCCTTGATATGCTCGACAGCCTTTTCGACCGTATCACCCTGCAAAAGACGGACATTGATAATGCCGTTTGCCGTATCGCCGATGACATTTGCCGCTTCCGAACCCTTTATCTGTGTAGGAACAAGGGTTGTGCGGAAGAGAGGGGCGATATATTTATCATGTCTGAATGTGCCGTATATGAACGGACGCATAATATTATCGTTGGCAAGGCAGAAACGCTGGAAATATGTGAGAGCAGGGCTGCTCAGTCTGAGATAACGCTCGACGACAGGGATGAATCTTCTGTGCATAGGAGCATTTTCGATACGGCATATCGCCTCGGAAAGAATGCCTACAGAGGTCATCTTGCCAGGCACAGCAGCGTGGCCGCCCTCCGCTCTGGCTGTCAGCTTTATATTGACGCCCGCCTTTTCGGCAACAGCCACGATGGCTGCAGGAAACTGCTTATTGCCCATATGGGACGATGTGAGCGAACCACCTTCATTGAGGATGAACTCAAAACTGATATTGCGTTTTTCAAAGTATTCGGCAATCTTGCCTGCGCCCTGAGCGCCGCCTGTTTCTTCGTCGGCACCGAAGGCAAAATAGAGATCACGCTTTGGTACATAGCCGGAAGCGAGAAGGCTTTCGACAGCTTCAAAAATAGCTATCATACCGCCCTTGCAGTCGAGAGTGCCTCTGCCCCAGATGGCGTTGCCGTCATCGAAGCCAGAGAAAGGCTCCACCTTCCACGCCCCTTCGGCAGGCACGACGTCCATATGGCCGCAAAGCATTACAGGCTTTCTTTCGCTCTGCTGAGCCGCTCTGAGCTGAAGCAGTAATGCGCCCGAAGGCATAACCGAAACTTTTGCCTTTTCAAAGACATTCTTATAATGGCTGCGGAGGAAGACAAGAAGCTTTTCAAGCTCCTCTCTGTCGCCTGTGACAGTAGCGCACTTTACCGCCTGCGCAAGAGCCTTTGACGCCCTTTCAACAGTATCGGCTT
Source organism: Oscillospiraceae bacterium (assembly GCA_045638565.1). Taxonomy (GTDB): domain Bacteria; phylum Bacillota; class Clostridia; order Oscillospirales; family Butyricicoccaceae; genus SIG471. Next base: position 2,777 of record JAZUBN010000154.1, read on the forward strand.
CAGGCGGAAGAAACTTTATCTCGCCTCTCTTTTTAGGCTTCTGCGGAAGCCTTGCTGTACGGATAACACCGATGATGAAAAATCCGAACAGGACAAATATAAGCGCGATATTTGTAGCTTTTCCGAAATAATAGGTATAATTGCTGATAAAAATCTGGATATCAGCCCAAAGATCAGCGAAAAATGTCATTTTATACCCCTTTTATAAGATTATATGCAGATTCTCTGTCCTTGGCTATCTGCTCCTTGAGAGCGTCGATAGTCGGGAACTTATGCTCGTCACGAATCTTGTCCAGAAACTCGATCTTAACTTCCCTGCCGTACATATCGCCCGAAAAATCAAGGATATGACATTCGACAAAGACATGAGAATCATCGTAAAATGTAGGGCGTACCCCCACATTGGTTATTCCAAAGTAAGTCTGTCTGTTATGGCTGTGTCTTGTGAGATAAACGCCGTTTTTCGGCAGAACATAGCCCTTTTTGGCAGCAAGATTTATAGTCGGGAAGCCTATCTGTCTGCCCTTCTGCGCCCCCTTGATGACCTCACCTGTGATGGAGAAAGGTCTTCCGAGAAGCTCTGTCGCCGTTTTCATATCACCTTCGGCGATAACCGAGCGGATGAGTGTGGAGCTGACTGTCAGGCCGTGGGACATTTCATGACCAAGACAGTAAGGCACAACACCTATGCTTTCCCATATCTGTCTGCCGTATTCGCCCCAGCCTGCGCCCTTTGCTCCGAAAGTATAATTTTCGCCATAGACCACAGCAGCTGCGTTGTAGTCATTTTTAAGCATAAGCGCAAAATCAAGCGGGGAAATCGCTGCAAATTCTTTTGTAAACTCGACAAAAAAGACATCATTTATGCCGATGTCCTTCATAAGATGCTCTCTTTCCTTTGAGGAGATGAGCTTTAATGGGGCTTTTCCTGTAAGGACGCCCTTGGGATGATTTTTCATGGTGAGCGCACACGGATTCATACCAAGCTCTGATGCGAGCTGGGTTGTGCGCTTCAAGATTTGACGGTGTCCGATATGGACACCGTCAAAAAAGCCTAAAGCTATAATATTTTTCACGTTTTAATTATTCTGGTCTGCCAACGAGCTTACCTGCAGAGATAGCATAGATATCGTCGATAACCATATTGAAGTTAGCTGGACGCTTTTCGAATACGGATCTTTCCTGCATCTTCTGCTGGTGGAATGCCTTGATTTCTTCGTCGAATGGAAGGTTGCCGAATTCGAGGAAGCGAACTGCGCCTTCGTTGTCACGAGCTGGCATTGCAAGACCCTTGTTAGCGGAGGATGGAGCGAATGGAACGTCGAGAACGCCTGCTTCGAAGCCTGCTACTGTAGCCATTTCGAAGTCATCGCCGCCGAGTTCGAGAGCCTTATTGAGGATAGCTCTTGTTTCCTTCATGATCATTTCCTTTTCAGCCATAGCACGTGGGCCGTTCTTCATGATCTGGCAGGAGAGCATGTTGCAGAGCTGCTTTGTTGTGCGGAGACCAGCTGCGTTAGCCTGCATTGTTGGGATACCGAAAGCTTCGTGAGGAGTCTTTACGATAACCTTTGTTGCGCCTGCGAGAACTGCTACTGCAGCACCCCAGGAGATAACACCGTATGCCTGAGCTTCATCCTGTGGGAAGCCGCCCATCCACTGGTGGAATACTGTGTAAACGTTTACATCGTCATAGCCATACTTCTTGAGGTATTCTTCTGTGATATCCTTAAGAGCTGCGATAGCACCAACGTCCTGATAGATGTTGCCGCACTGGCCATAACCAACTGTGATGTTCTTAACGCCCTGTTCAGCAGCGAGAAGAGCTTCGAGAACAGCAACAGCGTGGGAGATACATGGTGGAACGAGTGTACCTGTAAGTGGGCCGTATGGTTCACGGTCGATAGATACGCCTGCTTCTTCGTAGAGACCTACGAGTCTGTCAACGTACTTCCACTTGCGGATTGTTTCTTCCATTGGAATGTTCTTGCAGTATGGAACGTTGTAGGAGATACCGCCGCCTTCGAAGGATGTGAAGCCGCCTGCGAATGTGATTTCAGCGAGGAGACGTGCGTCTGGTGTACCGTGACGAACCTGAACAGGAACATTGAGGGAATCGATGATGTGACGGCAAGCGTCTACACCGTGGTTAACAGCTGGGAAGCCGTTGAGCATGCTCTTGCCGGAACGGAGGGATTCTTCGATACCGTGCTGAGCTTCAGCGTAGCGGTTGTGTCTTGTGTAAGAGTCGATTGTGGATGGAAGGAGGTCTGCCTGACCTTCGTTCTGGAGATATGTAAGAAGTTCGAGGTGTTCATCGAGAAGAGCAACACCAGCACGTGGCTGGATGAGTGTGATGCCTTCTGCCTTTGCCTTTGCGAGCTTCTTTGTGAATACCATATGTTCTGGCTTGGACTTATGGTACTTTACTGCTTCTTCGAAATTAACCGCTTTACCAGTGTGCCATGTATTGAGTGCTTCTTCCTGGCTTCTGCGGAATGCGTCCATTGACAATTTAGCCATAATACTTTCCTCTCTCAGTATTTATTTTCTGTTGATAATTTCCTTTTTCATAATCTCAAGCGCAACTTCAGGCATCTTTGTTGAAAGCTGGCCCATAGCGGAGAGAATGTAGCTCTTGTCCAGAAGAATTTCTGCATTCTTAGGGCGGAGAGAATACATATCGTCCACAGAGTACATAGCTTCGGAAAGGATTTCCTTATAGTCAGGGGAAGAAATTACGATACCGCCTGTACCAACGATGTACTTTACTGCGCTGAGGTCTTTACCTTCCTGCATGAAACGCTCACCGAGCGGTGTATAAACAGGAGTGATAAAGCCGGAATGTCTTTTCACGCTGATGCGTGTAGCAGCCTTGCCGACAGCAACGTCGACCTTCTGCTCGATTTCATTTTCAGGGAGAAGCTCAGGATTTGCGTTGAACTTCTTGATAGTTGCAACAACTTCTTCCTCTGTTACGCCTGCAGATTTAGCAAGCTTTTCAGCGCCTTCCATTTCAAGAATGTAAGGTGAGCTCCAGCGCATACCAAGGTCGCCTTCAACACTTCTCTTATACTTAGGATGTGGAAGACCCTTGAGAGTTGCGCCCTGATAGAGGCATTCGCCCTCTGTTGCCGAATATACGTCGGTTGTAGCACCGCCGATATCGACAGCAACGAAGGAGCCTACGCCTTCTGTTTTATCTGTGCCTTTGGAAAGGAGTGTGATAGCTTCGAGCACAGCGGCAGGAGTCGGGATAATATCGCCGTCCACGCGCTTTGCAAGGCTGTCAAGCCCCTTTGCCTCGATGATCTGCTTAAGAAATACCTTTCTGATCTGCTCTCTTGCAGGCTGGATATCGAGAACGCCGAATTCAGGCATAACATTATCGCAAGGAACTGCGATCTTGCCTGCCTTTTCGAGAATCTCGCAGCATTCGTCTGTGGCATTCTTGTTGCCCGCAACGATTACTGTCAGCGGAACAGGGCACTCTGCCAATGCCTGTGCATTATGCAAAATAACCTGGCTGTTGCCGCCGTTTGTGCCGCCCGAAAGGAGGATGATATCAGGAAGGAGGCCTGCGATTTCAGCTACTTCCTTCTTTGAAAGCATGAAGGAGTAGGATGCAAGAACCTTTGCGCCTGCGTTCTGGACAGCCAGAAGCGCAGCCTGTGAAGTAAGCTCCGGAACAAGGCCTATTGCCACCATTTTAAGGCCGCCCGCTGCTGAAGAACAGGCAAGCTTAAGGTCAAATTCCTTGATACCGCACATATCCATAACGGCGTTTGCCGCCTTGTCATAGCCTATGTTGACGTCTGTTGCGATGGTTGTACTGGACATCGCTCTGCCGATGATTTCGGCATTTTCAAGGTCAACAGCAACAACTTTTGTAAATGTGCTGCCTACATCGGCAAAAAGACCGTATTTCATAAAGCTTATTCTCCCAAGTCTACTCTGAGGTCAGCGATAGCTGCTGCAGGGCGTGTGCCTGGTGCATAAACTCTGTTGAAGCCCATAGCCTTGAACTTCTTTTCTGTTTCAGCAAAGTCCTGCTTACCAACAACGAGGTTGCCGCCAACATACATGATGATGTCGCCGATACCTGCTTCGATGCACTTTTCACGCATACCGCGGCAGTCGAGTTCGCCGTGGCCGTAAAGAGAAGATACCATGATAGCATCAGCATCTGTTTCGATAGCAGCCTTGATGAATTCGTCCTGAGAAACCATGATACCAAGGTTAACTACCTTATATCCTGCTTCTGTGAACGCAAGGTTGAGAATTTTGTTACCGACTGCATGAACGTCAGCGCCGATAACGCCCATAACTAAAGTTTTCATACTTGCTCTCCTTTGTGTAATAACATAGTATTCCATTCTTATTATATATCGTATATTTTACTACTTTTTATTCCGTAATGCAAGTATTTTGTTGCAAAAAAATCACAAAAGTGCTATAATATCTGCTATGAACGGATTTATTATCAAAAAATACGAAAAAATGGCGTCGACAAACACCTTTCTCAAGGAAAATTCTTCCTCTTTTGCCGACAGAACTGTAATAATCGCTGAAGCACAGACCTCGGGCAGAGGCAGGCTGAGCAAGACCTTCCATTCGGAGGACAGGGGCGGTCTTTATATGAGTGTCCTGCTTAAAGGATATTCTGCCCCTCAGGAAATGACTGTGCGCGCATCTGTATGCGTACACAGGGCGATAAAGAATGCCTTTGGCATCACCTGCGGAATCAAGTGGGTAAACGATATATATTATAATGGTAAGAAGCTGTGCGGCATTTTATGCGAGCGGACAGGCTCGGGCGACATTATATGCGGCATCGGCATCAATGTCTTAAAGAGAGATTTCCCTGATGAGATAAAGGATATCGCCTGCGCTCTTGGGGAATTTGTTACCAACGCAGACAAAGATGTTATGCTCAATGCCATACTGAGCTGCTTTGATGAGGCGATGAGTGAAGATTTTGCCTCGGTCATGGCATATTACAAGGCAAACTGCTTTGTCATCGGCATGAAGGTGCGTGTGCTGACAGGTCTTGACGATTATGAGGCTGTGGTGCTCGATATCACCGATGACGGAAATCTTGTTGTTCTGAAGGACGACGGCACACCTGCCATTCTCAACAGCGGCGAGATTTCATTGAAGATAAAGTAGGGTTGTTGGTTTTATACGGGAGCAGCAAGCGGCTCCCCTACAAAGCCTCTCTCGGCTCCCTCAGAGAGCCACCCCAAACAGCAGGCTGTTCGGGGACCCCGGCGGGAGCTGGCAAAACCGCAGGTTTTGACTGAGGGAGTGAATTTTCTAT
>JAZUBN010000155.1:0-5806 GCA_045638565.1 Oscillospiraceae bacterium
TTTCGAAACAATTCCACAGGGTGTTGAAGAAGCAGGCGGCGACATTTCTTCTGTTGGTAAGACAGTTGTGCTTTCTGTTGTTCTCGCTTGTGTATTCTATGCATTCCTTCTCTTCGCATTCGGTACATCATGGCCCTGGCAGGAATTTGCGCTTATGGACGCTCCGGCCGCATCCACCATGTTCAAGTCGCTCTATCCAAACGAATTCCTCGGTCTCGGCCTTTCCTTCGGTGAAATCCTTTACTGGTTCATCACAATCGGCGCTATCGCAGGTCTCTTCACAACATGGAACGGCTTCTTCATGGCTTCCGCATCCATGCTTATGAGTATGTCCCGTGGTAAGATTCTTCCTGAAATTCTTGCTCATCAGGACAAGCACGGTATCCCTGTTCCAGGTCTTCTCGTTTGCCTTGCTCTCTCGGTAGCAGGTCCATTTATGGGTTCCAACCTTGTTGACTCCCTCACTTGCTTCTCCTCTGCAGGCTTCATTCTTTCCTGGTGCCTCAACTCCTGGTCTCTTGTACGTCTCCGCTACACAGAGCCAGATCTTAAGCGCCCATACAGAATCCCTGGCGGTCTTGCAACAGGCTACTTTGCAGGTATCATCACAACAACAATTATGGTCCTCATGTTCATCCCAATGAGCCCATTCTTCATCGGCGACCTCGCTGTTAAGATGTTCTTCGCATGGATGGCAGTCGGTATGGTTCTTTACTTCTCCTGCGCAGGCAGACGTAAGGGCCTCACACTTGAAGAAAAGCGTGCTGACATCTTCGCAAAGATGAATGAGAAGTAGGCAATCACTGAACGAACTCAAACACGATTCTCAGCGGCTGATTTTCCGCCATAACAACCAAAAATGCTCGTTAATACACAAAGTATTGTCTGCGCTTTTTGGCTGCCCTGACAAAAAATCTTCTCGCTGATAATCATATTCTGATTCATTCAGCGACCGCCGAAGGCAATTAAACCCAAAATTAAAGTGCCTGCCATAAACGGCGGGCACTTGCTTTAACCTTTGCTTTCAAGGAGTAAATTATGAACAACAGCGCATTTTTAAGTGAAAAGGTTCCGTCCATAAATATTCTTATGGAGCTTGGTATATATGCGGCTTTCAGCCTTGTGGCTATCCTGCTTATGGACCGTTATGCCGCAAAGAAACTGGGCGGTAGGGATAAGATGGGCTATAAGGTGCTGAATATTCCGCGCCACATCGCCCTTTATATCATCTACGGCTTTACGCTTGTCGTCGCGCTTTTGTGCATGTATACCGATTTTACAGTCACACGCGGCACACTCTCCTATTTCGGTATTCCGTATTTTATGGGGCTGACATATTATCTTATGCAGATGCTCAGACGTGTGAAATCCGAAACTAAGGGCAGCGCACAGCCGCAAGCCCCTGTAAAGAATACTCCAAGAAAGAAAAAGAAGAAATAATAAAACAAAGCCACTCGTTTGAGTGGCTTTTTCTTATATTTACTTCAATACGCTCTGGATTGCTACGCAGCCCGGGCCGCCCTGTGTGATGAATGCAGGAGTAAGCAATACGATTTCGATTTCTGTATCAGGGAAGTGCTTGAGAAGTTCAGCCTTGGCAAACTCAGCGCGCTTCATATTGTCAGCGTGGCTGATTGTGATGAGATGATTTGTGCCTGTATTGTCCTTCTTGAGCTCGCCGATGACAAGGTCCATAGCCTTCTGGAAGTTACGGCAAAGACCGGCCTTGACAAGGCGTGTGCAGTCTTCGTTGAGTGTCATAACAGGAACAAGTTTGAGTGCGCCGCCGATGTGAGCTGCAAGAGGAGCAAGGCGACCGCCTCTTCTGAGGAAGTCGAAGTCTTCAGGAATGAGGAAGGAAAGACCGTTTTCGATACACTTGTTAACTGCTGCGAGAACTTCGTCCTTGCTCTTGCCTTCTTCCACCAGCTTCTGAGCCTTTTCAACCATATATTTGTGTGGACCGCAGAGAGTTCTCGAGTTGATAACTGTGATATTTTCCTTGTTTTTGGACATTTCAGCGGCCGAAACAGCAGACTGATATGTGCCGGAAAGACCGTGAGCCATGGAGATATTGATGATTTCATCATTTTCGTCGCATGCATCAAAGTTAGCGAGAATATCGCCGATAGCAGGCTGTGAGCTTGTAGGAATATGACCTTCGCGTACAATCTTGACAAAATCCATAGAGCAGATTTCGTCCATTTCTTTATATGTATTGCCGTTTATTGTAACGGAAAGCGGTGCAATTGTGATACCCTTCTCTTTAGCTTCATAGCTTGACATAAGAATGGATGTATCGGCCATAATTTTAATCATAGGAAAATCCTCTTTCGATTTATTATATAAGGGCAAGCCTGCCCTTTCATATATCTGCGATTATATAGTATCACAATTCGACACATTTTGCAACTGTTTTACCACATTTTAACATATAATTTTCAATACTATATGGAGAAATGTAATAAATCTTGCTGACTGTCCGAAAAAAGAAACGGTCGTTTGCAGTAAAACGACCGTTTTTTGCGTATTATACTATTACAGAGTTTCGTTTTTGAAGATCTTCTTTCTTCTGTAGTATGTGGACGACATAAGGAAGCGGGATACGATATCGATGGACATTGCAACCCATACATAGATGATTGTGGAACCAGGAACGAGATATGTGAATACATATGTAAGCACAACTCTGATACCCCAGAGACATGTAGCTGCGATGTACATAGGTGGCTTTGTAAGGCCGGCACCCTTGAGCGCGCCTGTGATAACGCCGTGAAGATTCTGTGGAATGAGAGTGCAGGCTGTGATAACGAGATAAATCGAGCCGAGGTCGATGATCTCCTGAGATGGTGTGAGAATACCCATAAGGAACTTTCTGAATACCACCATAATGACCATAACTGTTGTTGTGATTATAGCCATATACTTTGCAATGCGCTTGAAGTATTTATGACCGCTTTCAAGATCCTTTGCGCCGAAGCAGCGTCCGACGAGAGATGTTGTTGCGATACCGAAGCCCATTGTAGGCATATAGGAGATACTTTCTGCCTGCATAGCAAGCTGATGGGATGCATAAGGGATGTCACCATAGCTGATGATAGGCTTCATCATGGCAAGAGAGCCCAGCTGCCATACCATATTTTCAAATGCAGATGGAACACCAATCTTATAGAGATACTTGAGCTGACCGAAAGTTCTTTCTGTGGAAGCTGTAAGCTCCTTGAACATATGTGTGATAATCTGCTTTTTGAGCATTATGCCAAGGCAGAGTATGCACATGAGAATCTGAGAGATAACTGTTGCCCAAGCTGCGCCGTGAAGACCGAAAGCAGGAATACCGAAGCCGCCGAAAATGAGAAGATAGCCGAGGCCGATATTTACAACGTTGTAAATAACAGAGACCACCATAGGTGTCTTTGCATCGCCGAAGCCCTGAAGAACGCTGGCATTTACCAGCATAACTGTCCAGAAAGGAAGACCGATACAGATAATTCTCATATAGTCGATAGCCTGAGTCATTGTCTCTTCGCTGCCGCCGAAGAATCTTACGATAGGCTCGGCAAAAAGCACGATAAGACCGGAGAAGAAGATTACGATTGCGATAAGTGAAAGCATACCGACAATCGAGGTTATTTTAAGATTTTCCTTTTTCTTTGCGCCTAAGTCACGGGCTACACAGACGGTGATACCGACGCCCATACCTTTGACGAAAGACCAGAGAAGCTGTGTCATACGCTGACCGATACCGACAGCATTTACAGCAAGAACGTCAACACGTCCTAAAAACGCCATAAGGACCGTCGAGGAAATCATCTGCAGGATACCCTCGATGGATACAGGAATGATCATCGACAGCACATTTTTTCTGATCTCGCTGTCGGATACTATTTCCCTTGGTTTAGTTTCCATAAAATCCTCCATTATTTTTTCTTTGAATCTATTGTACCAAATTACAGCACATTTTGCAATAGGAATGAGATATAATATTTTATGAGGAGTTGACAACCGAGGTACACACAATGACCATAGTTTACATAGATATTTTATTCCTTATCAACAGCATTACCACATATATTCTGCTCGATATTACATCGATCCTGTCGGGGACATTTTTAAGGCGAAGGGAGCATATTTTTTCATCGGCTCTTTCGGGGATTATGGCGGTAATAGCTTTTTTTATGCCGTCAGGAGCGTTTATCGGCTTGATTACCCGCATTTTTATGTGCATTACCATAGTATCAGCCGCATTCCGCCCCAATGGGCACCATCTTGTCCGTCTGAGCGGTATTTTCCTTATCGCAAGTCTTTGCATGGGAGGCATTGTAATGCTTCTGGGAGCTGTGGTGATGGAAAATGGGATAATATATTTTAATATGTCCTATCCTGTTCTGTTTGCAGGATTTCTGGCAGGATACCTTATATTCCGCATTGTTTTAGGTCGGCGCGGACTGATAAAAAGGGATGAAATCGTAACTGTAGAGGTGGTTTTCGGTCTGCAAAGACTGAAGTTTACCGCTATGGTCGATACGGGAAATCTTCTGCGTGAGCCTGTGACAAAGCTGCCTGTCATTCTGGTTTCGCCTGAAATTTGTGAGGGAATAATCTTCACAGGACGTGATTATCCCACTCCAATGCGGTCGGCAGGGCAGAATTTCGCCCTTATCCATACATATAAGTCCGATTCTCTTATGATAAACGGGAAAATCCGTGACGATTTTATGATAGGTATAGCGGGCAGTAAAATACAGGGTGTGCAGGGCACACATGGAATTATAGGAGGTACAATATGGGATTCTTAGCAAGCATTTCCGACTTTCTCAGAAAACTTTTCAAAGAGCCTGACGGGGTATATTACATAGGCGGAAGTGAAAGTCTGCCGCCGCCCCTCACACCTGAAGAGGAGGCAAAATACACCTCGGTTTATGACGGCAGTCAGGAGGATATCAAGCAGATTCTTATCGAGCATAATCTTCGCCTTGTGGTCTATATTGCCCGTAAGTTTGAAAATACAGGCATCAGCCTTGAAGACCTTATCTCCATCGGAGCCATCGGGCTTATAAAGGCGGTCAATACATATCGGTGCGATAAAAATACCAAACTCGCCACCTATTCTTCACGATGCATCGAAAATGAAATATTGATGTATCTCAGAAGAACAAGCAATTCGCGCACCGAAATTTCGATAGATGAGCCGTTGACAACAGACGGCGAAGGGGGCGAGCTTTCGCTTTCCGATGTGCTTGGTACCGAGCCGGACAGCGTGAGCCGCCCTCTTGAGGACATGACCGACCGTGAGATTCTGCGTGCATCCCTTGAAAATCTTTTGCCGAGGGAAAGGCAGATAATCAATATGCGCTATGGTCTTGACGGCTCGGATGGACTGACTCAGAAGGAGGTCGCCGAAAAGCTGGGCATCAGCCAGTCGTATATCTCCCGCCTCGAAAAAAGAATAATCACCCGCCTGCGTAAGGATATGCAAAGAGTGATGTAAATATAAAAAGCCACTCATTTGAGTGGCTTTTGTGCTATTTATCTTCAATTTTAGGAGTAAACTCTCTTTTGCAATTTGGACAAGTCTGCGTCCCCATAAAGCCTTCGGCTGGGTTTGGCACTATCTTATTCGGGTCCATCATTCTGTTGCAGTACGGACAACGGAAGGTTATATCCCATTTATCCATCAGATAAACATATAATCCCCAGAATACAAGAGAAACCACGCCGACAATGATAAGTCTTATCCAGTAAAAGGCATTATACCAATTTTCTGCGCCGTGGCTTCTTATTATGCCATGCTCTGCTGAGGCAA
>JAZUBN010000156.1:0-4494 GCA_045638565.1 Oscillospiraceae bacterium
GATCCGACTTCAACACCACCCTTAAGCACACCCTGTTCCTTCATATACTTCGCAAGTGTACCCATAATGATATCGCCATCGATGATATTGCCGTTTTCATCTACCATAAGGCATCTGTCAGCGTCGCCATCAAATGCAATACCGATGTCATAACCGCCATCCTTTACCATATCGGCAAGCTTGTCGATATGAGTAGAGCCGCAGTTTTCATTGATATTCACACCGTCTGGTGTGTTGTGAATGAGTGTGCAATCAATACCGAGTCTGCCGAAAATAAGCTTGGCTGTATTGCTTGATGCACCATTTGCACAGTCGATAAGAGCCTTAAGCCCCTTGATTTCACCCTTTACAGAAGAGAGAATGTGCTGTGCATATTCTTCTGCGCCTTCGTGTTCAAAGTTTACAGTGATACCGATATCACCGCCTGTTTTTACATTGGATGGTGGATTATCGATAAGTTCTTCGATAAGATTTTCTGTTTCATCGGAAAGTTTGAAGCCGTTGCCGCCAAAAATCTTGATACCGTTATGTTCAAATGGATTATGGGAAGCAGAAATAACAACACCAGCCTGAGCATTGTGCTTTACTGTAAGATAAGCAACAGCAGGTGTTGGAAGAACGCCAAGGAAATACACATCAGCGCCTGCTGCACAGATACCTGCTGCAAGTGCACATTCAAGCATATTGCCGGAAATTCTTGTATCTCTGCCGATAAAAACCTTACATTTGCCTTCTGCATTGCCGAGAAGAGCTGTTGCCATAGCAAGACCTGTTCTGTAAGCAAGATCAGGTGTAAGCTCAGCATTAGCTATGCCTCTGATGCCGTCTGTACCAAAATATTTCATAATTAACTCCTGTTTTATATAGTAAGCTGTCCCTGATAAGGGATACCCAAATGTTCATATGCTCTCATCGTAGCACATCTGCCGCGAGGAGTTCTGTTTAAGAAACCAATCTGCATAAGATATGGCTCATAAACATCTTCAAGTGTGATGCTTTCTTCTCCGATTGTCGCCGCCAATGTATCAAGACCGACAGGACCTCCGTTAAAGTTCATAATAATACTTTCAAGCATTCGTCTGTCAACACCATCAAGACCAAGTTCATCGATTTCCATCGCACTGAGTGCCATCTTTGAAATAGCTTTTGTAATTACACCATTGCCTCTGACCTGTGCAAAATCTCGTGTACGCTTGAGAAGACGGTTTGTAATACGTGGTGTTCCACGGCTTCGTCTTGCAATTTCAACCGCACCATCTTCCTCGATCTCAATACCGAGAATATTGGCACTTCGTGTAACGATTTTTGCAAGTTCTTCTATAGTATACATTTCAAGCTTTGCAATAACACCAAATCTGTCTCTCAACGGAGCTGAGAGCTGACCTGCTCTTGTTGTAGCTCCAACAAGAGTAAACTTCGGAAGTGTATATCTTATAGAACGGGCCGCAGGACCTTTGCCGATAATAATATCGATAGCAAAGTCTTCCATTGCAGGATACAACACTTCTTCGACATTTCTGTTAAGACGATGTATTTCATCTATGAACAATACGTCATTTTCTTCAAGATTTGTAAGAAGCGCAGCCAGATCACCTGCTTTTTCAATAGCCGGACCTGATGTAATTCTGATATTTACACCCATTTCACTCGCAATAATTGCAGAAAGGGTTGTTTTACCAAGACCCGGAGGACCATAAAGAAGAACATGGTCGAGCGGTTCATTTCTCATTTTTGCCGCATCTATATAAACAGAAAGATTATCCTTGGCCTTTTCCTGACCAACATATTCAGCCAGAGTTTTAGGTCTTAGAACATTTTCATTTTCATCTTCTGTGGTAATATGCTTACTGATTATTCTGTCGTCCTGCTGTTCCTGTGTCTGAAACTCTATTGCCAAGTATTATCCCTCCTGTCTACATCAATTTTTTAAGTGCAATTCTGATTATATCCTCTGTATCCCTGCCATCAAGCTGTTCACCTTCAAGCACCTTCATAATAACAGCTCTCTGATAACCAAGAACCTCAAGCGCTGCGAGCGCATCTTCAAGGTCACTTGCAGGCATTGCAATTTTGGAAGCAGGAATGCCCTTTGCTCCACCTGTAAATGTACTCTGACTTTTGGCAATCTTATCACGCAGCTCGAGGATAATTCTCTGCGCGATTTTCTTGCCTACACCATTTGCCTGTGTAATAACCTTTTCTTCACCCGTAATTATAGCAAGTGAAAGCTGACTTGGCGAAGCCACAGAAAGAATTGCAACAGCCGCCTTTACGCCTACACCGGAAATGGAAATAAGTTGTTTGAAAAACCCAAGCTCTTCCTGTGTGGAAAAGCCGTAGATTTCAAAAATGTCTTCCTTGACATTCATATATGTATATAATTTTACATTACTTCCTCTTTTTACAGAAGCAGATGTATTAAGCGAAGTATTGACGGCATATCCTACACCATTTACGTCAACAACCACAAGATTAGGCTCAACAATCTCCGCTTTGCCGCTGATGTAATAAAACATAAATCACCTATATAAAATTACCCAGTTTATTATTGTTTTTTCTCGAATGTGCATGACATATAGCAATCGCCAGTGCGTCAGCAGCATCGTCCGGTCTTGGAATTTTTGCAAGTTTAAGAATAGCTCTTGTCATTTCCATGACCTGTCTTTTTTCAGCTCGGCCATAGCCAACGACCGCCTGCTTGACCTGAAGCGGAGTATATTCATGAGGTATTTTACCATGACTTGCACAACACTGCAGAAGAACACCTCTTGCCTGTCCAACCTGAATAGCTGTTTTCTGATTTGTATTGAAGAATAATTCTTCTATAGCAATCTCATCAGGCTGAAACTGATCGATAATCTGAGTAAGATCATTATGTATCTCACAAAGTCTTACCGATATATCTATTCCCGGTCTGGTAATAATAGCACCATACCCAACAAGTTTAAAATGTTTGCCGTCCCAGTCAAGGATTCCGTATCCTACGGTAGCATAACCCGGGTCTATTCCTAAAATTCTCACTTATCTGCCCTTAATAATCTCGCTGACAGCCGACATAACGCCAAGCTTACCTGATTCATATGTAAGTCCGCCCTGCATATATGCAATATAAGGTGGTCTGAGCGGAGCATCACAGGAAAGTTCAATGGATGAACCGGAAATAAATGCACCCGCCGCCATAACGACCGGACAATCATAGCCTGGCATATCCCAGCCTACAGGTGTTACAAAGCTGTCAACAGGGCTGCCAAACTGAATACCCTTACAGAAATCAAGAACAGGCTGCTCAGCACCGAATCTTATAGTCTGAATTATATCATATCTTGTCTCGTCGAATGTTGGCGAAACTTCATAACCAAGTTCAGAAAGTACTGCACTTGCAAAAACACCTGTTTTGAGAGCCTGCGCTGTAATATGCGGAGCCATAAAGAAGCCCTGAAGCATATTTCTGTTCTGTCCAAGTGTTGCGCCGCATTCTCCGCCAATACCAGGCACTGTCATTCTGTAAGCTGCTCTTTCAACATATTCAGCCTTACCTGCAATATAACCGCCTGTCTGCGCAAGACCACCACCCGGATTCTTGATAAGAGAACCGCAGATAAGATCGACGCCATATGCAAGTGGTTCTACTTTTTCGCAGAACTCACCATAGCAGTTATCGACAATAATGCACACATCAGGATTTACACTTCTGATTTCCTTTACAAGGTCACCGATCATTTCACATGAAAGTGTGATACGGTCGCCATAACCTCTTGAACGCTGAATAAATACACCCTTTGTTCTCTTATCTGAAACAGCTTCTTTAATAGCAGGAACATCCGGTCTGCCGTCCTTAAGCGGTACTGTCTTATAATCGATGCCATAATCAGCAAATGTGCCGCCAATTGCGCCACGCTGACCTGTAACAGTCTGAAGCGTATCGTAGACATCTCCTGTTGCAGAAACAAAGAGATCTCCTGTTTTTACACATGAAAACATAGCACAACCGATAGTATGTGTGCCATTTACAAATGTCTGTCTTACAATGGCCTTTTCTGCGCCAAAAACCTCAGCATAGATGTTTTCAACAGCATCACGGCCCTTATCTTCATAGCCGTATCCTGTGCTTGCGCCAAAACAGCTTTCCTGAACTCTGAACTTTCTGAAAGCATCCATCACCTTCTGTGTATTGTAGAAGGCAATTTCATCAATTCTTTCAAAATATGGCTTAGCCTTTTCTTCCGCTTTTTTAGCCAACATATTGATATCTGTCATTTTCTATATTCTCATTTCTTAATAGCATAATAAAAGAGCAAGCCTGTAAGCCGAGTTCTGTTAAATGCAGCCATCTATCTGGACAATATGTCACCATATGCCTCAAGCCACCTCTATGCGACCGGGCCGGTCATGAGATTTAACTCAGCATTTATGCGGTGTTGCTTCGGATAGAGTTTACATAAGCCCTATGTCACCATAGCGCCCCGTGAGCTCTTACCTCACGTTTCCACCCTT
>JAZUBN010000157.1:0-15953 GCA_045638565.1 Oscillospiraceae bacterium
TACCCAATTCGTATGTGCGGAAATCTCTGAACACCTCGAGGGTTTGTTCGGGAAGCGCAGATGTTGTCACATCATAATCGTGTGGCTCTGTGTCCATTAAAATATCGCGTACACATCCTCCGACGATATATGCGGAAAAACCGTTCTGACAGAGTCTGTCGAGAACGGTTTTTATTTCATTTGGAATTACAAATTCTTTCATTACATAAAACTCTTCTTGCAAAAAATGCAGTTTCCGCCCTTATCCAGTTTTCCACCTGCACCAAGGAGCATAAACTGTCCTTCAGGAGTGAAAACTGTTACGGTTTCGCCTTCCGCAGGAATTTCACCTTCGGAAATGTGGCTTTTATCCAAAAATGCGCCGTTGAGCGCGCGCGTCATACCCGCTTCATTGAGTTTGACCTTTGCAAAGGATGTAAAGGCCTGCTCTGTAGGAATAAGAAAATCAAGCACTTTGCCATTCTGGATATCATCTATTGTGCAGGCCTTTTCCACAAGGAAATTGCCCGACTTTGTTCTTCTCAGCTCGGTCATTGTGGCGCCGCATCCAAGCTTTGCGCCGATATCGTGGCAAAGTGTGCGGATATAAGTGCCTTTGGAACATGAAATCTTAATTTCATATTCGTTGCCGTTATTTCCCAGAAACTCAATGCCTGCAATATTTATAAGACGGCTTTTGCGTTCTACCTCAATGCCCTTTCGTGCAAGGTCATAAAGGCGCTTGCCGCCAATCTGGATTGCAGAATACATCGGAGGAATCTGCTCAATATCACCGATGAAGGAATTCATAGCTTCGATGAACTGTTCCTTTGTCACATTGACTTCACTTTCGGTGAGCACATTGCCTGTTATATCCTGAGTGTCAGTTGTCTTGCCGAGAATAAGCTTTGCAACATATTCCTTCTGCTCTGCCATAAGGTAATCACTGGCACGTGTTGCCTTGCCAAGAAGGACGATAAGCACACCTGTTGCAATAGGGTCGAGTGTGCCGGCGTGACCGATCTGGCGCATTCTGAGAATGCCGCGCATTTTGCCGATTACATCGTGAGATGTAAAATCCTTTGGTTTATCTACAACAAGAATACCGTTAAGCATTGATCTGTTCTCCTACAGCTTCGATAAGCTTCTTCAAGTCTTCTTCTGCACTTTCCTTTGCAATTGTGGCACCCGATGCTCTCTTATGGCCACCGCCGCCTACTGCTTTGCAGGCAAGTGATGCATCCACCTTTTCACCTGAACGAACGGAAATCTTGAGCTCACCGTTTGGCTGTTCTGTAGCTGTGATACCACATTCGATGCCTTCGATTTTTCTGAGAATAGATGAGATATTGTCGAGGTCATCTTCTGTTGCGCCATTATTGTCGATAGTGGCTCTTGTAAGTTTTGTAAATGCCACCTTATTGTCGTAGAAATACTGGATATTTTCGTAAATATCCTTTTCAACGGCGATTCGTGCCATAGATTTTGTTTCAAAGAACACCTTGTTTATCTCAGGAGTGTCAACACCCACTTCGATAGCCTTTGCAGCTACGATATGGGTATGGGCTGTTGTATTGGAATATCTGAAACAGCCTGTGTCTGTGCTTACAGCGATATAAATCGGTGTCATAAGGTCTTTTGTTGCCTTAAGGCCCAGATTACCCATAATTTTATAGATAATTTCACCTGTCGCCGCTGCATCTGCTTCAAGATATGTATGACCTGCAAATCCTGTGTTTGTAGGATGATGGTCGATGGCAAGCATGATATTTTCTGCATAGCACTGAGCATTTGCAGGAAGAAGCTTTACATCGGCTACGTCAACGCTGATGACAAAGTCCGCTTTGAAGCCTTCAGGTGCAAGTGTGCCTTCAAGGATATTATCAAAACGCTTGCCCATCTCATTGTTTCCGAGGATGTAAGCTGTCTTGCCCTTTTCTCTGAGGATTTTGCAGAGGGCAGACGCGCTGCCCAATGCATCACCATCAGGTTTTTTATGTGTGAGGATGAGATAATTATCGTTAAACAGGAGTAATGTCAGTACATCATCCATTGTAAGCTGATACATAATTTATCCCCCTCTTTATTTTATAGCCTCGTCAATTAGCTTGGAGATTCTTGCGCCGTGAGCGATGGAATCATCAAGCTTGAAAATGAGTTCAGGTGTATGACGGAGAGCGAGTGTGTGTGCAAGCTCTCTTCTGAGGTAGCCGGAAGCAGACTTGAGCCCCTTCATAAGCTCCTTGGAATCAACCTGACCGAGCGCACTGATATAAACTGTGCAGTAGCTGAGGTCCTTTGTAACGTCACAGTGAACAACGCTGAGGAACGCATCACTTACGCGAGGGTCCTTAACTGTTCTTAAAAGTTCGCCCATAGCCTTGAGCACTTCTTCATTGATACGGCCTGTTCTGTTGTTTGCCATATATTACACCTCGATCTGTTCCTGGCCGAAGCATTCAACGATATCGCCTTCCTTGATATCATTGTATCTTTCAAAGCTCATACCGCATTCATAGCCGGAGGAAACTTCCTTGGCATCATCCTTGAATCGTCTGAGAGCTGCAAGTGTGCCTTCGTAGATAACGATGGAGTCACGAACGATACGTACTTCTGCAGAATTCTTGATCTTACCATCTGTTACATAACAGCCTGCAACTGTACCTACGCCGGAAACCTTATATGTCTGACGGATTTCAGCATGACCATAGATAACTTCCTTGAACTTAGGAGCGAGCATACCCTTCATGGCAGCTTCCATTTCTTCGATGCAGTCGTAGATGATTCTGTAAAGTCTGATATCAACTTCAGCCTGTGCTGCGTTTTCTGCTGCACCTGCTTCTGGACGAACGTTGAAGCCTACGATGATAGCGCTGGAAGCGGAAGCGAGCATAACGTCTGTATCGTTGATACCGCCGACACCGGAGTGAATTACCTTTACGCGTACTTCTTCGTTGGAGAGCTTTTCAAGGGAAGCCTTGACTGCTTCTGCAGAACCGTGAACGTCAGCCTTGACGATGATGTTGAGGTCCTTGATAGCGCCCTGTTCGATATGGGAGAAGAGGTTATCAAGTGTAACCTTCTGCATAGCCTTTGCGCGTTCTGCCTTTTCTTCTTCCTTACGCTTTTCAGCAAGTGTTCTTGCCATTCTTTCGTCTTCAACAGCGTAGAAGATGTCGCCTGCTTCTGGAACTTCAGCAAGACCGATGATTTCAACAGGAACGGATGGACCTGCTGTTTCAACACGTTCGCCTCTGTCATTTGTCATAGCACGGACACGACCTACTGCCTTACCCGCAATGATGATATCGGAGCTGTTGAGTGTACCATTCTGGATGAGAACTGTAGCAACAGGACCGCGGCCTCTGTCGAGCTTTGCTTCGATAACTGTACCCTTTGCAAGTCTGTTTGGATTTGCCTTGAGTTCGAGCATATCAGCTGTAAGGAGTACCATTTCGAGAAGTTCGTCGATACCCATACCTGTCTTTGCGGAAATCTTACATACTGTTGTTGTGCCGCCCCATTCTTCCGGAACGAGGTCATATTCTGTGAGCTGCTGCATAATTCTGTCTGGGTTAGCAGCTTCCTTATCCATCTTGTTAACTGCAACAACGATTGGAACGCCTGCAGCCTTTGCATGGTTGATAGCTTCGATTGTCTGTGGCATGATACCGTCGTCAGCAGCTACAACGAGGATAGCTACGTCTGTTACAGATGCACCACGAGCACGCATGGATGTAAACGCTGCGTGACCTGGTGTATCGAGGAATGTGATATCTCTGCCGCCAGCCTTAACTCTGTAAGCACCGATGTGCTGTGTGATACCGCCAGCTTCGCCTGCAGTAACGTTAGCAGATCTGATCTTATCGAGGAGGGATGTCTTACCGTGGTCAACGTGGCCCATAACAACTACAACAGGGCTTCTTTCCATGAGGTCTTCTGCCTTGTCTTCAGATTCGTCGAAGAGCTGTTCTTCGATTGTAACAACAACTTCCTTTGTTACCTTTGCGCCGAATTCTTCTGCTACGATAGCAGCTGTATCAAAGTCGATAACCTGAGATACAGATGCAAGAACGCCAAGCTTCATAAGCTGCTTTACAACTTCTGCTGCATTCTTCTTGAGGCGTGTAGCAAGTTCGCCTACGCTGATTTCATCTGGGATGAGAACCTTGAGCTGAACCTTCTTGAGAGCTTCCTGCTGAAGCTTCTTGAGGCGTTCCTGTTCTTCCTGACGCTTTTTGTTGCCTGCATAAGGATTCTGCTTCTGCTGATTGTTCTTCTTGAACTTTTCCTTGCCGCCTGCATTTGCGTGACGCTTTGCGCTGTCTGGAACGAGGTCATCTCTTTCTTCGTACTTTGCGATATTTACGTTTGTGCCTCTTGTATCAACATAATGAACCTGAGGTGTCTTCTTGAGAACGATTTCATCGTTCTTTGGAGCTTCAGTCTGCTGAGCCTTTGGCTTTTCATTGTGCTGAGCTGGCTTATTGTCACGATTCTGATTATTTCTGTTATCGCGGTTTTCGTTTCTGTTGTTTCTGTTATCGCGATTATCGTTTCTGTTATTGTTTCTTTCGCCGCGGTTTTCGTTTCTGTTGTTATTTCTTTCGCGGTTTTCGTTGTTTCTTGCCTGTGGCTTTTCTTCCTGCTTCTTTGGTGTTTTTGTCATTTTGCCGGCCTCTTCCTGTTTCTTTTCCGAAACGGTTTTTTCGCTCTGTTCATCCTTTGGCTGTTCAGCCTTGGATGCATTGTTTCTCTCTTCGGCTGCCTTAGCCTGAATCTTTCTCATTTCATCAATGCTCGCAACCTGATTTGCCTGAGTAAGAGCTTCGAGAACTATATTGATTTCTTCTTCATTAAGTGTGTGAGAGGCATTTTTAGGATTTTTGCCGTGCTTTGTAAGAGTATCCATGATAACCTTATTATTCACGGAGAAATCTTTTGCCAACTCGGAAAGTTTATATTTCACCATGTCTTATCTCCTTTTTCCCGATGCTGCCTTCCCCTGCGTGCCATGTTTCTTTTCATAGCGTTTCTTCTCTCTTGCCTTCTTGCCTTTGAGAAGCTCCGCCACATCGCTCAATCCCATCTTTTCAGCCAAAGACTGAGCAAATCCTATATCTGTGATAGTGATAACTCCGCACTGCTTAAAGCCTACTGCCGGACCGAGAACGTCCATTGAGCAGCCTGCCTTGACAACAGGGATTTCCTTGTGTGCACAAGTATTATTGACAGCTTTTACTGTATTGCCCGAAATATCGTCTGCAAGTAATACCATTTTAGCTTTGCCTATGCTTGCCATTTCGTATACCTTTTCTGCGCCAAGCTCTGCCGAGCCTGCTCTTCTTGCAAGACCGATAAAAGAAAGGATATTATCCTGCATCATTACCCCCAATTTCTCTTTCGATAGCCTCGATAGCTTCCGAAGGTATCTGACATTCCAACGCTCTCTGAAGAGCATTGGACTTAACTGCTTTTCTGAAACAATCAATGTTGAGGCAGACATATGCTCCTCTGCCGTTAACCTTGCCGGTCTTATCGAAAACTATACTGCCATCAGGAGTTTTTACAACTCTGCCGAGAGATTTTTTATCAAAATGGCCGCGGCAGGCAACGCACTGTCTCTGCGGTATCTTCTTCTGCATATGCTCCTCCTTGTCTGATTACTGAGCCTGGGATTCTGGCTTGATGTCGATCTTAAGACCTGTGAGCTTTGCAGCAAGACGTGCATTCTGGCCTTCCTTGCCGATTGCGAGAGAAAGCTGTGTATCTGGAACGATAACTGTGCAGCTCTTGCCGTCTTCGTGCATTGTTACGGAAATTACTTCAGATGGGGAAAGTGCTTCTGCAACGAACTTTGCAGGATCTTCGCTGTAACGGATGATATCGATCTTTTCGCCTCTGAGTTCGTTTACGATATTGCCGACACGGCTGCCGCGTGGACCTACACATGCGCCTACTGGATCAACATTTTCGTCTGTTGCAAATACTGCGATCTTGCTTCTGGAGCCTGCTTCTCTTGCTACGCTGTTGATAACAACTGTGCCGTCGTAAATTTCAGGAACTTCAAGTTCAAAGAGACGCTTAACTAAGCCTGGATGTGTTCTGGAGATAACAATCTGTGGGCCCTTTGCGCCGTTTCTTACTTCAGCAACATAAACCTTGATAACGTCGCCTTCCTTGATAACTTCGCCTCTTACCTGTTCGGAAGCCTGCATCATAACTTCTGTTTTGTCCTTACCGCCGCCGATTTCAAGAACCATATTGCCGTATCTTGCATCGATCTTGATAACTGTTGCAGAGAGGATTTCGTGTTCCTTGGAGCTGAATGCTGCAAGAACCATTCCTCTTTCAGCTTCTCTGATGCCCTGGATAATAACCTGCTTTGCTGTCTGTGTAGCGATTCTGGAAAAGTCCTTTGTATCGACTTCGATCTTGATAAGGTCACCAAGCTGTGGATTTGGTGTGTAATTCATTGCGTCTTCCACTGTGATTTCTGTGGAATAGTTTTCTGGTTCGTCGTCAACAACTACCTTTGTTACGAAAACAGAAATAATGCCTGTTTCCGGATCGATAGATGCTTCAACGTTATCTGTTGGTGCATTATAAGGGTCCTTCTTGAAGAGTGCCTTATATGCTGCTATCATACCCTGGGAAATTCTATCGAGCATATAGCTCTTCATAATTCCCTTTTCAGCCTCGAGCTCTTCAAGAGCTCTGATGATTTCTACGCTCATATCTAACTCCTTAATATTTTTATATACTTATTGAAAATTAAAACTCAAAATGAAGTCTGATGCCTGCGACATCCTTCTTGTTATACTGTGTACCTGCGATTGTGACTGTTTCGTCATCGAAAGCTTCGAGAGCGCCGCACACAGACTTTGTACCATTGATAGCCTTATAGAATGTAGCGTCTACATCCTTACCCATTGCCCATTCAAAATGCTCTTTCTTTGTGATATGTCTTTCAAGACCTGCCGAAGAAACTGTAAGCATATATTCAGGGAGAGAATCGAATTCCTTTGCGTCAAGAAGAGGATCGATATAGCGGCTTACCTTTTCACAGTCGTCTGTATAAACGCCGCCATCCTTATCGATGTAAACTGTGAGAACATAGCGTGCGCCTTCTTTTTCAAAGGTTACATCCCAAAGCGAACAGCCTGTTTCGTTAAGAGGTGCTTCACACATTTTTGCGACTTTTTCCAAAAGTTCTTTTGTTGTCATACCTGTCTCCTTATCTCTAATATACAAGAAAGAGTGGGTTAACCCACTCTTTCGTCAATGCTTATCATACTGTAGCAGATTATACCACAAAGTTTTGATAATTGCAAGAGGTTTTGCAATTATTTTTTATCAACTTCTGCCATATGGAGAAGAAGATCAACTGTCTTTGCGGAATAGCCGTATTCGTTGTCATACCATGCAACGAGCTTTACGAAGTTTTCTGTAAGTGCGATACCAGCCTTTTCGTCGAATACGCTGATGCAGCTTTCGCCTACGAAGTCGGAAGAAACAACGTCTTCGTTTGTATAGCCGAGGATGCCCTTCATTTCGTTTTCAGAAGCCTTCTTGATAACTGCGCAGATTTCTTCGTATGTTGCGCTCTTTTCAAGATTTACTGTAAGGTCAACAACAGAAACGTCGAGAGTTGGAACGCGGAAAGCCATACCTGTGAGCTTGCCCTTGAGTTCTGGGATAACCTTGCCAACTGCCTTAGCTGCGCCTGTTGTGGATGGGATGATGTTGCCTGCTGCTGCACGGCCGCCTCTCCAGTCCTTAGCAGATGTGCCGTCAACTGTCTTCTGTGTGTTTGTTGTAGCGTGAACAGTTGTCATAAGGCCTTCCTTGATGCCGAAGTTATCATTGATAACCTTAGCAAGAGGAGCGAGACAGTTTGTTGTGCAGGATGCGTTGGAAACAACAGTCATGTCCTTTGTGTACTTGTCGAGGTTAACGCCGCATACGAACATTGGAGCATCAGAAGAAGGAGCTGTGATAACAACCTTCTTAGCACCAGCTTCGATGTGTGCGCTTGCCTTTTCGATTGTCTTGAAAGCGCCGGAGCTTTCTACAACATATTCTACGCCAACCTGGCCCCATGGAATGTTCTTAGGTTCGTTTTCTGTGAAGATAGCGATCTTCTTGCCGTCGATGATGAGATTGTTTTCATCATATGTAACTTCGCCCTTGAATCTGCCGTGAACTGTGTCATACTTGAACATATATGCAAGATATTCAGGTGTCTTTCTAGGTGCATTGATTGCTACGAAATCACATTCAGGATTATTGATTGCGGAACGGAGAACGAGTCTGCCGATTCTGCCAAAACCATTGATACCAATTTTAACGCCCATGTCTTCCTCCAAAAATTGCATTTTATATTTGTAATGGGTTTTTACATACTATATATATTATACACTATTTAAAAATAAATACAAGGGGTAAAAAGCAAAAAGTATAAAATAAAAAATACTTTGTCGTAAAATGTCGGATTTTGTTGATTTTTGTCGAATCTTGGTTTATAATTTAACTGTTATATAATCCGATTTTATATTTTGCAGGTGATATTATGTCAGAAAACCGCTCTATCAGCACTCCAATTGAATATATGCTGGCGTCCACTTTCTCGGGCAGAGTGGTTTTCACCAGTGAGTCCCTTATATCGTACGCAGGTTTTGATATGACAGGCCGCAACCTCAATGAAATTTTTTCAGACGATATTGCTGCGCAGATAATTTACAAATGTCAGAGTACCGGTTCCTATACTTCTTCTGCCTCTGTTCTTGGCTCGGTATTCACAGTTGAAGCAAAGCTTGAAAGCGATGAAATCATTATTTTCATCAAGTCTGCACCTGCTGAAAAAAGCTTTTCGCCTGTGGTTTCACCTGTAAACAAGGTTTCAAAGGAGCTGGATTCTTCCCTTTCTGTCATTTCCATGATGCTGTCCGGCATTTCCGCTCAGCAGGAAGGCAATACAGAAGCTATCGCTCTTATGAACAAGCAGGTTATGAAACTCAACCGCCTTTCAAAAAATATAGCTGCCTATACCCAATATCTCAGCAAATCACACTTCGTGAACTATAAAAAGATATCGCTCAACGACTTCATCAATTCTATAGTAGATACTGTACGTCAGCTCATCGCTGACATTCCTGTAAACTTTGTTATAAAGCTTCCTGACGAGGAAATCACTGCCATGATTGATGAAGAAAAGCTGCGCAGAGCCTTTCTCAATGTCATCACCAATTCCATCGCCTCACGCACAGGCAGGCTCAACATCTCAATCACGGTATACCCTGTTGTGTCCGGCATTGTCAACATTGTTATACGCGATAACGGTCACGGTTTCACGCCGCTTATTGCATCTGACAAGTATGATCCTGTATCACTTGCCTCTGCATATAACAGCCTTGGTTTTGCCGTAAGCCAGATTTTTCTCGAGCTGCACGGCGGGCATTTTTCCGTTATTTCCGAGCAGGACAAGGGCACTGTTGTCAGCATGAGTTTCCCTGTCAATATGGACAAGCAGCCTCCTGCATTCTCATCTATGATTCCACCATATTCAGGCAGTATGAATCAGTACCTTATGGAGCTTTCTCCTGTACTTCCTCCTGAAATGTATAAGAAAATATAAAACAAGCCGGTCCAATATGACCGGCTTTTATATTATATAAGTAAAGCGGCCGCTTCATTACGAAGGACCGCTTTTGTTTTTTACTTAAGATCTGCGATATACATTGCATCGCCGAAGCTGAAGAAACGATATCTTTCTTCAACAGCCTGTTTATATGCGTTCAGTATTCTGTCTCTGTCGGAGAATGCAGAAATGAGCATAATAAGTGTGCTTTCAGGAAGGTGGAAGTTTGTGATGATAGCATCGACGCCCTTGAATGTATAACCCGGATAGATGAAGATACTTGTATCCGAGCCGCCTGCTTTTGTGATGTGGTTTTCATCTGTTGCACTTTCAAGTGTACGGCAGGATGTTGTACCGACAGCCACGATTCTGCCTCCTGCTTTTCTTGTATCATTGATGAGTTTTGCTGTTTCTTCCGACACTTCATAATGCTCGGAATGCATGTGATGGTCTGTAATGTTTTCAGCCTTTACAGGTCTGAATGTACCGATACCCACATGGAGTGTGACTTCTGCAATCTTAATGCCCTTTGCCTTGATTTTCTCCAAAAGTTCATTTGTGAAATGCAGACCTGCAGTAGGCGCTGCTGCTGAGCCGTTATGCTTGGAATACACAGTCTGATAGCGCTCTTTTTCACCCAATTCTGCTTTGATGTAGTGAGGCAAAGGCATCATACCAAGCTTATCGAGGATTTCAAGGAAGATACCATCGTAAGTGAAGTGTACGACACGGTTGCCGTCGTCCTGAACCTTTATAATTTCACCCTTGAGCAGGCCTTCACCGAATATGACTTTTGCGCCTTCCTTGAGTTTTTTACCAGGATAAACAAGACATTCCCAGTTGTCATCACCCAAGTCCTTGAGGAGCAGGACTTCGATAGCGCCGCCTGTGTCACGGTTGCCGAGAAGACGTGCAGGAATAACTCTTGTATTGTTTACAACAAGGCAATCGCCCTCGCGGAGATAATCTATGATGTCATAAAAATGCTTATGGAAAACTTCGCCTGTTGTCTTATCCACAACCATAAGACGTGATGTATCACGCTTTTCGATAGGTGTCTGTGCGATAAGTTCTTCAGGCAAGTCAAAATAAAAATCGGATTTTTTCAAATTAGTCGACATTTCCTACTTCTACTCCTGTAAAATAATGTTTGATTATATCAATGTAGCCTATTCCCTTTTCAGCCATACCACGGGCACCCCACTGGCTCATACCGATATTATGTCCTGAGCCCGAGCCCTGAATTACTATGTCAGACGAGCCGGTGCCTGTTGAAATGGTGCTTACGCCATTCTTTGAAAGGACTTTGATTTCATTCCAGTTTCCTGTCAGCGCCTTCTTCACAAGCTCTGCACCGATAGCGAAAATATCGCTCAGGCTTTTCACCTGGCGGTTGCCGATATACACCCCTGCGCTGTCGCTTGTGACTGTATATCTGTGGCTGTAAATTGTGACGCCGTATGTACTGCTGTTGAGAAGTGTACGAGCTGTATCGCCCGAAACGGTCTTTCTTCCGTAAGTTTCATCCACAAAGGCAAGCTGAAGCACGTTGCCGTATTTTGAATACTTACTTACATAAAAATCGGTGATTTTCGTCACAGAATAACCTTTGGATTTAAGGATTTTTGTGATTTTATCGAGAGAAAGCTTGTAACTCCAGTTTTCATAAGGAGAGCTTGTATATTTGAGATAGTCATCAGGCACGCCACGGAGATAATCGATTTTCGAGCCCCAGATGTTTTCAACATCCTCTGTATGACCGCCGCTTGATGCGTGGAAGAATGTATTGGCAACCTTGCCATTGTAAATGACATACTGACCGGAAACTGCATCACAGGCAGCATCGCTTTTTGCAGTAGCCTGATTTGTGCCGTTATACACCTGACAATGGGTTGTATCGCAGATGTCAAACCCCTGAGATTTATGCTTGCCTATACAATTCTGAGCGTATGATTTTGCACAGAGAGCCTGTACTTTAAGCACCTCTTCATGCCATGTAGGATTTACTTCATAAGGCACAACGCCCTTGGCATAATCATCCTCAGTCACATAATTTATAACCGAAATATCGTTGCCGTTGACACGGTTGTATTCAAAACCGCCATAGTATTTATAACCTTTGAACCATGTCTGAGCCTTGCCTTCTTCATAAATCGGCATAATTGCAAGCGCTCCGCCGTTGTCATATTCAAAGAGAATTGTATTTGTACCTGTAACAGTTACTGTATAGCAGGTATTGCTGTAGCCGCAGACCGAAAATTCAAGACCTGTAAGCGCTGTGACTTCAACGAGAGCTTCCTCTGCTTTAGCTTTTGTTTCATACTGACCGCTTCTTGCGGCATACATTCCGTTGATATACGCAGGAAAGGCTGTGAGACCGTAATCCCTGAGAATTGTAAGCGCTTCGTCCAGCTCTTCCCTTGTTTCAAAAGTTGTATTCAACTGCAGATGATAAGGCGCTATAACCGTTGTAAAGCTTGAAGGCTTAACGTCATAATATGTATTGGACGAATCGATATACATCAGCTTGTCCTTAACCATTGTGATTTTGTTATGGTCTGTGATATCATAAAGAGGGACAAACTGGCGCTCTGCATCAAAGTAACCTGTCTGATAGCCGTATCCGATGCCTGTCACATTCTGCAGGTTTGCCGCAGGCAGAGCGTTTGAGCTGTAATAAAGCCCTACTTTAAGAATATCATCCCCTGCCGCCTTTGCGGGAATAATGCATATTATCGATATAAGCATCGCTGTAAGAAGCGTTTTCAGCATATTTTTCTTCATATATTTTCTCCTGTTACAGATAAAAAGACGAAATTTACCGAGTATAAAATAATTATACCTTATTTATATGAAAGTGGCAAGACCTTTTTCGCCTTTTTTCGCATAGAAAAAGACCTCCATAACAGAGGTCTTTTGAGTTTTAGTGACTTATGCCTTCTTCAGGATGTGGTGGGAGCTTTTCAGGAGGACGATTTTCATCAATTCTGTCCCGTCCCGAACGCCATCCTGTAGACTGAATATGATCAAAAACGTTATTGGACTCATACGCACCATCAATAAGAGCCTGTTTTGCACTTTTCACCGGGAAACGCAACGGATTTTTTTGATGGAGATACTCTATCGTAGATGTGATATGGTCCCATTTTTCATCGTCGTAAGACTGTATAACTGAATAAGTAAAATATCCACGCTGATTTTCACCACTGTATGGGAAGGAAAACTCAGCATAATAGTCTTCCAGAATTTCATTAAAAATCAGCATTACACTTTCTTCTGTTTCTATGTTCTCAACCTTTGCTTCATATTTCGTACCATTTTTGTCATAGAATATTCTGCCCGTCGGCTCATCTATACGATAAGTATCCTTTGCCATTCTCCATGCAGGCCAGATACTTATACCTTCTGTGCCACAAAAGAATGTTTTCTCATTCCATCTGAAATGATGGAATATCTTCCATGTGGTTTTGCCGTCGCCCATTTTGACAACAATGTCTGTCGCTGTGTATTCATATGGATTATTATTCACCTTGCCGACGATTTTTACATCTTCACCCGGATGTAAATCCTTTATAACTGTTGTCACTTCAATAGCGTCCTTGCAGGCGAGGATGTCTTCATTTGTAAGGTCGTTTAAGGCATATTCAGGATAGCCTAAGCCTATGAGTTTTTCTTTTACCTCTTCAACCTCTGCAGCTGTTTCTCTTTCCATAATTTCCCATTTCACAGGAACTTTCTGGAAGAAAAGAATACCTATTGTTACGCCAACTAAAATAATTATTGCTATCAGTTTTTTCATATTGTTATCCTCAATTCTCACAGATGCCGTTTCAACTGAATAGCCTGCTTCATCAAGAGTTTTTGAAAGTCTGAATATGCAGAAAAGTATGACGAATAATATTGCAATAAGCAAAATCACCTCATATCCTCCGCTATAATTACCCATAGCACATATCACTATTGCCCATACAACAAGCATAAATGCCGATGGCGCACCTTGCTTAACTCCGGCCTTTTTCTGTATTTTCAATATACCGAGCCACAAACATACTGTCATCAAAACATATGCCAGCATGAACACATTGGATATTATTATAAACAGAGGAGCTTTTTCCAACTGTGGCATAAATATTGCCGACGAGAAAATGGTCATCGCAATTCTGTAACCTGCCAATACCATGGACAAAATGGATGCTAATGCCATAGGCTTATTTTCCTTGTGCAAAGCACGGAAACCAAGCATCATAATCACGACACCGATTGCAGGAAGGATATAGTTGAGCGACCACAAAGAAATTGTGACAGTGCTTATTCCAAACCCCCACGTAATCCGCTTCATGCTTGTGCTTACAGGATTTACCTCTTTGG
This sequence comes from Oscillospiraceae bacterium, assembly GCA_045638565.1. Classification (GTDB taxonomy): domain Bacteria; phylum Bacillota; class Clostridia; order Oscillospirales; family Butyricicoccaceae; genus SIG471. Next base: position 13,988 of record JAZUBN010000157.1, read on the forward strand.
AAATATCGTCAGGCGGCATTTCAGGAAGTTCATTTTCGAGCATTTTTTCAAATTCCATATCGGTCATATCGAGGAAATTACTCATACCCTTCACCTCCCATCAGCTTGCGCAGTTTTTGCTTTATGCGATAAAGCCTGCCTTCGACGGCACGTTCAGTCATACCCATTTCACGAGCTATCTGGGCAGTCGGCTGCATATAATAATATTTTCTGTAAAACAGAAGGCGCTCGTTTTTGTCCAGACTATCTATAGCTTTTTTCAGCGCACGCTTTCGCTCATTTTCAAGCACAGTCTGCTCAGGTGTCGGAGCAGATGACGGCATTTTTTCGTCAAGTTCATCCTTGTCGACATGTTTCTGATTCTTGCGCGCCCGATTTATAGCTGTGTTTCTCGCTATAGCTGTCAGCCAGCTATTCCAGCTGCCGCGTGTCTTATTATACTGCCCGATATTATTCCAGACAGCCATAACAACATCGTGGAGACATTCTTCCCTGTCGTTTTCGTCAGAGAGAATCGGCTTGATTATGTATCGCATAAGAGGACCGTGGTGCCTGAGCAATTCTTCCATTCCCTGTTGATTTCTCGCAGTTATCAGCTCGATTATTCTCTTTTCCGCCATATCCAACACCTCCTTTCTGTGCTTCTGTTTAATTATACAATATAAATTACAAAATCCCACGCTTTTCGCGTATAAAAAATCCCGGAGCATTAGTCCGGGATGATTTTTAGTTAGCGCCTGTGCCGAGGGAAATGACCTTGCCCAGGTTCCAGTTTTCAACTGCCTTCTTTGCAGCTGCATATTTTTCATCAGGGCTGTTAAAAGGCACTTCGCTTGTATGACCGCCGCAGTCTGCGCACGATACATACACGCACCAGTCATTTTCAACTTCGATACTGCCTGCGCCGCCACAGAGCGGACATTCAAAAATTTCAAGATCCTTGAAAAGCTCAAGGTCTGCCATTACTTTAGCCAGAATGCTCATATATAAATCTCCTCTTTATTTTTCATCTGCCGATTATTATACTATATTTCCGCACAAAATACAATAGCTTTTTATGACAGTATTTTCTATAAACCAAGATGATATACTCTGTTGGCGTTTTCAAAGAACACCTTGTCCCAATGCTTTTCAGGCACTATTCTTTTGAAAAACTCGATATATTCGCCGAGATTCACTATCGGCCAGTCTGTGCCGAACATGAACTTATCCCAGTTATTGACAGCAAACATCCATGTTCTGAGTGCGCCTACATATCCCGACTGCTCTTTCATATATTCATCGATATTCAGTCTGCCTTCAAGCAAACCCGAAAGTTCTGCATATACGTTTGGATTTTTCAAAACCACTGCGGCTGAAGTTTCAAAAAACGGATTGCCGAAATGACACATCACGAACTGTGTTTCAGGATTATCTGCCGCCACTTCATCAAGTGCCAGCGGATGGCAATACTTCAGATGCGCTCTTGAAAATGATGTGAGTCCCATATGCACAGCAACAGGCTTATTATACTTTGCCGCAAGTTCATAGACAGGCTGATAAAGCTCATCTGTCAGCGGAACCTTGTTGTATCCCGGATAAAGCTTGACACCACAGCATAAATCACGCTGAAGATGCTTCTCTATCTGCTCTGCCATCTGAGGAATCGACTTTTTTCCGTCTGCCATAAGCGAACTGTCAAGACCAACACAATAATGGAATATATCGGAAGGATAGTTATGATTTTCTATTTCAAGGCCGCCGTTGCCCATAACAACACCATGCACGATGCCGAGTTCGTTATATACCAAGTCGGATCGTAGCCATGTCGTTCTGTGAGCCAAGGAGTTGCAATAGTTGCTTGTCTTCCTAAGACCGCTTGGCCTCCGACTTCACAATAATGGAATATATCGGAAGGATAGTTATGATTTTCTATTTCAAGGCCGCCGTTGCCCATAACAACACCATGCACGATGCCGAGTTCGTT
>JAZUBN010000158.1:0-12819 GCA_045638565.1 Oscillospiraceae bacterium
GGGGACACCCCCTGGACCCCCTTGTGTGTTCGTTCCTCACATATGGACAGATTGGTAAGGTTACATTTCTAGGGAAGATTTGTCTGTGACGAAAGATTTTCTGTTTGTTTCACATAGGCAATCACAAAATTATTCGTCAACTGTAATACTGTCGATGGCAATTTCGCTTAAGGTTTCGATATCCTTCTTGAGGAAGTTACCGCCGAGACGTCTGAACTTTTCGGGAGCGTCACTTACATAGTATTCATATTTTGGCTTGGTGAAATCCTCTTTGAGCATGGAGTGCTTTGTCAGAATCTCTTTCAGCTCCTTTGCTGTTTCAAAGGCAGGATTTACAAGCCTTACACCCTCGCCGAGCACCTTGCCTATGGTGTAACGGAGAATCGGATAATGTGTACAGCCTAAAACAAGTGCGTCAACACCGTGCTCCTTAAGCTCGATAAGATACTGCTGGGCTGTAAGCTCGGCAACGGTTGAATATTCCCAACCTTCTTCCACGATAGGAACGAAAAGGGGACAAGGAATGCCGATGACTTCGGCTTCGTGGTTTTTCTCCATGATAGCCGCCTGATAGGCGCCGCTTCCGATGGTGCCCGATGTGCCGATAACACCGATTTTGCCGTTGGCTGTTGTTTCGACAGCACCTCTTGCGCCCGGCTCGATAACACCGATGACAGGGATGTCAAAACGCTCCTGCAGATAGTCGATGGCAAAAGCACTGGCTGTGTTGCAGGCGATGACTATAGTCTTTACATCCTTGCTTTTAAGGAAAGAAGCGCACTGATAGGCAAACTTCTTTACAGTCTGCTCCGATTTAGAGCCGTAAGGAATTCGTGCCGTGTCGCCGAAATATATTACATTTTCATAAGGCAGCTGTTCCATTATTTCACGGAGGACTGTAAGTCCGCCGATGCCCGAATCGAACACGCCGATAGGTCTTTTGTCCATTTTATATTTGCCTTTCTGATAGTCATAGTGTCATTCTGAGCGCAGCGAAGAATCTCCTGTGTTTTGCTGATTGCGCAAAGGGAATGAGATCCCTCATATGTATTCGGGATGACGTTACAAATTATAAAGATCAACTTCGAAGCCGCGGAAGTTCACGCCGTACATTTCGCAGTCGCCTGTTATTCTGTAACGCTTCTTTGTGTACATATGCATGGAAATGTCATTATCACGGGATGCGAGAATTCTGCCGAAGGAATAGCCGCGCTTCTTTGCAACAGTATATGCAAAGCCGAGGATATCCATGCCATAGCCTCTGCCTGTGTATTCGTTAGCTACGCAAAGACGGGAGAATGCGATGCACTTGCCCATTGTGGACCATGCAAGGCTTGGATGTTCTGCAGATTTTGCATCTTCAAGAGAAACTGCGCCCATGATTTCATTCTTTTCGTTTCTGTAAATAAAAAGGTTGTTTGCGGCAATATCAGCTTCGATATCGACCATTGTAGGATAATATTCATTCCATGCGCAGAACTCTGTGCCCTTCTTGCTGAGATAGAGAGCGAGAATTTCGTTCACATCGTCCATTGTTGCCATTTCGAAGGAGAAAAGCTCAGGAGCGATACGCTTCTTTGAAGCCTGTTCAAAAGCGTGAGCCGCTGTGATGAGTGCGCCTTCAGACCACTTAGGACCGATGAAGAAAATGCTTCTGCCTGTTGTCTTTGCAGGAAGTTCAGTAGGAACTGTGATGCAAGGATAGCCGGAAACAGCGTGGATGGAATTGTAGTGAGCCTGAATGAAAAGCTCTACATTATATTCCTTACATACTCTGTCGATTGTACCGCGGGAGCGTTCAAGATTGTCTAAAAGACCTTCAAGATATTCTCTTTCTGTAAGTCTGCCCGAAAGAGCGTCGCACTGGTCAAGGAGAGTCTGGTTGTGCTTCAAGCATTCCTTGGAGTGAGCAAGGTTATATTCTCTGATATCTGTGAGATTCTTCATATCGCAGCTTGTGCCCATAAGATAAGCATTGATGCCTGCCTTGAATTCGTGGCACATAACGGCACGGCTGTGCTTGCCGGAATAGTTGAGCTCAACAGGAACAAGCTCTGCGCCACAGTTTTTAAGTGTTTCAAGGGCAAGATCCATACTTGCCTGTTCGTATTCGGAAAGCTTTGCATCGACAACATAGCCGATACGCATACCCTTGACATCCTTTTTAGTGTATTCAAGATAGTCAACGCCTACGATGTTTTCAGGCATTGTAAGAGTTGTTTCATCGCCTTCGTCAATACCTGCAATAGCTGTCAGCAGGATAGCTGCGTCTTCAACTGTGCGTGCCATAGGACCTGCTGTGTCCTGTGTATGGGAAATTGGAATGATGCCTCTGCGGGAAACAAGACCGACAGTAGGCTTGATACCTACGATACAGTTGTTCTTGGATGGGGAAATGATGGAGCCGTTTGTTTCTGTGCCTACGCAGGCAGCAGCAAGGGAAGCGGCTGTGGCAACACCTGAGCCAGAGGAGCTGCCCGATGGAGTGAGAACACTGTGGTATGGGTTGATAACCTGACCGCCGCGGGAAGAATAGCCGGAAGGCATATTTTGTGTCATGAAGTTGGCGTATTCAGTCATGTTTGTCTTGCCCATGAGAATAGCGCCCGATGCGCGAAGTCTTTCCACAACACCGCTGTCGGAAAGAGGAACATTATTCATAAGGGCAAGAGAGCCTGCTGTTGTATGCATCTTATCGCAGGAATCGATATTGTCCTTAACCATTACAGGAATACCGAACATAATGCCTTCGGCAAGACCTTCTTTACGCATAATATCGCATTTTTCTGCGATGAAGAGAGCGTCAGGATTGATTTCCAGAACGGAATTGAGCTTTTCGCTGTCGTATTTTGCAATACGTGCAAGATATGCCTTTACAAGCTCGACAGAAGTTGTTTCGCCCTTTTCAAGAGCTTCGTGAAGCTGGAGAATAGATTTTTCTCTGATGTCGTACATGGAATAATGCCTCCTTTTAATATGGTTCTTGTTTATATTTGCAGAGGAAATGTCCTCTGTGTGAAAACAGATGTGGCGCACCACAGGTGCTTTTACTTTCCTTCTTTTTCTTCTGATGCAACAAGAAGTTTAAGTTCCTTTATAATAGAAATGGAAAGCGGGAAGGAAATGCAGAATGTGCCGAAGTCGCCGAGAGGCTGGGCAAGCTGAATGCCGAAAATGCCGAGGAAGTTAGGGAGTGTGAGGATGAATGGGATGAAGAAGAGGCCCTGTCTTGCAAGAGCAAGCACAGCCGCCGCCTTCGCTCTGCCTATCGACTGGAAGAGCATATTTGTGATGATTGTGTATGCCTGGAAAGGCACCATAACACAGGCAAGGCGGAGGGCGAGAGAGCCGATAGCTGTCACATCAGGGTCACCCTTACGGAAGATTTCGACAATCGGTGTTGCAAATGCAAAGCCGCAGATGGCAATGCAGGTCATAACTGTGAAGCCTGTCTTGAGGCAGAATGTATAGCCTTCGAGAAGACGCTTGTAGTTTTTGGAACCCCAGCTGAAGCCGGCAACAGGCTGGAAGCCCTGACCGAAGCCGAGGAGGACAGACTGGATGAACATTGTAACGCGGTTTACAACGCTCATTGCAGCGATAGCGGCATCACCGAATGGTGCGCCTGCAAGGTTGAGGAAGATACTTGCAAGAGATGCAAGACCCTGACGGAAGAGGGATGGAGAGCCGATTTTGAGGATTTCCTTGTGGACAGCAATATCCTTGCTGATTGTCTTTATGGAAAGATTGAGGTTGCTCTTGCCGCCTCTGAAGTTGGAATAGAGCACGAGGAAGCTGGCAAGCTGGCTGAGCACAGTTGCGAGAGCCGCACCGGAAATGCCCATATCGAGCCAGAAGATAAACACAGGGTCGAGAATTGTATTGATAACAGCACCGCTGGCAACGCCAATCATGGAAAGCATAGCTGCGCCTTCGCCGCGGAGCAGATTATTCATAACGAAAACGGCTGTCATAATAGGTGCGCCGAAGAGGATGATGCGCGCATAGTCCATAGCGAATGGTGCGATTGTCTCTGTTGCGCCGAGCCAATAGACCAGCTTATCGAGGAAGATAAGACCGAAAGCCATAAGGGCGAAGCCTGTGAGGATGGATGCATAGAATGCTGTGGAAGCGACAGAGTTTGCCTTTTCGTTTTCCTTTGCGCCCATAAGGCGGGAAACAAAGCTGCCCGAGCCAACACCGAAGGTGAAGCCGATAGCCTGAATGAGAGCCATTATAGAGAAGATAACGCCTACCGCCGCAGTAGCCGATGTGCCAAGCTTGCCGACGAAGAATGTATCGACCAGATTATAGAAGGATGTGGTCAGCATACTGATGATAGTCGGCACAGCAAGTGTGCAGATAAGCTTTGGGATAGGGGTTTTGGTCATTTTTTCGTAACGTGCCTGTTCTTTTGTCATTTGCATGGGTGTAAGTCTCCGTTTTTAATATGTAATGGAATAATTATACCATTAAATAATATAAAATGCAATTAGGTATACAACAAAAGATGCTCAGCCTGTTATAAGCTTACCTTGACAAAAAATCGAAAGCATGCTATTGTTATTAATATTGTTGGAAGGTGCTGTAAATGGAAAAAAACTATGAATGTGGAAAGCTTATAAAGCAGATACACGATGAACTGGAAAAACAGGCAAACAGCGCATTGGCATCACAAAACCTGACGCTTACGCAGATGCGTGTCCTTATAGAGCTGGAGTCGGCTCAGGAAAGACAGCTTACACTGAAAGAGCTGGAAGCTTTGCTTCATGTTGCCCAGTCGACAATGGCAGGAATCGTACTCAGACTGGAGCAGAAGGGGTATGTGGAAAGTTTTGTCGATAAAAATGACCGCAGAGTAAAGCGCGCAGCCATTACAGAATCCGGGCTGGGATGCTGTGAAAATGCCCGTTCACACATCGTTGATATGGAAACAAATCTGTTGTCCGGTCTGACAATGGAGGAAAAAGAACTTTTCAGCAGCCTGCTGAGAAAAATATGCAGATAAAATAATGCCCGTCTCAGGCGGGCATTTGATTGGCGAAATTCAATAGCATACTATTAAATATAAAGCAATTATTCCTGGAGGAAAAAATTATGGAAATGACAAAAGAACTGGAAGTGTTCCGCAGTGCGCCTGTGCACAAGGCTGTTCTGAAAAACGCCCTGCCGGCTATGGTGGCCATGCTTATGGTGCTCATCTATAATCTGGCGGACACATTCTTTATCGGACTGACTCACGATGCATATCAGGTGGCGGCCGTTTCGATGGCGACTCCTGTGTTTCTCATGTTCATGTCTGTCGGCACAGTATTTGGCATCGGCGGTACATCTGTAATCGCGAGAGCTCTCGGCGAAGGCAGAGCCGACTATGCAAAAAGAGCAAGTGCTTTCTGTATGTGGAGCTGTGTCGCTGTAGGTGTTGCGATGTCTGCATGCTTCATTATTTTTATGGAAGACATTTTGAGAATTATGGGCACAAGTGCCGATACATATGAGCTGGCAAAGTCCTATCTCACAATCGTGACATACAGCGGTCCGTTTGTGCTTATCGCAAACTGCTATTCCAACGTAATCCGCGCTGAAGGTCAGGCGGGCAAGGCTATGATGGGTCAGCTTCTCGGCAATCTTCTCAATGTTATTCTGGACCCTATCATGATTCTCTGGTTTGGCTGGGGCATCACAGGTGCGGCTGTGGCGACTGCTATAGGCAACACATTCAGCGCCCTTTTCTATATCGCATATTTCTTCCGCGGAAAGTCCATTCTCAGCATCCATCCTAAGGATTTTATGATGGGCAATAAAGTCTGCAGCAGCATTCTTGCCATAGGCATTCCTGCCTCCTTCGGCTCATTGCTTATGAGTGTATCCCAGATTGTTATGAATGGTCAGATGGCATCCTTCGGCGATATGGCTGGGGCAGGTATAGGTGTTGCATCCAAGGTCACAATGATAACAGGTATGGTGTGCATCGGCTTCGGTCAGGGTGTGCAGGCTTTGCTCGGCTACTGCGTAGGGGCAAATCTCTGGGAGAGATTCAAAAAGGCTATGCGCTTCTCGGTGCTTTTCGCCCTTGCGCTCAGCACAGTAATGACGATTTTCTGCTATCTCTTCACAAATCAGATTGTAAGCATATTCCTGACAGAGCAGGAGGCTTTCACATATGCTGTACGATTTGTAAGAATTCTTCTGTCCACAAGCTTCCTCTTCGGCTTCTTCTATGTTCTTGCAAATGCTTTGCAGGCGGCAGGTGCGGCAACTCCTGCCCTCATCATCAACCTCAGCCGACAGGGCTTCATCTATATTCCTGCACTCTTCATCCTTAAGGGTATGATTGGCGCAGACGGTCTTGCGTGGGCACAGCCTGTGGCTGACCTTTTGTCCACAATCCTTGTTGTGGCGCTCTATATCACAACTGTCAGAAAGATGGAGCAGGCGGCAAAATAAGGGTTTCATTCCCATTATGGCAGAGAGAGTATGTTGACAAGCCAATATAAATCATATATACTATATACATAACTTCGAATGACAGGGAGGCAGCAACGTGAAAATACAGGAATCTGCTGAAAATTATCTGGAAACCATATATATTCTTCGCAAAGAAATGGGCTCTGTCCGTTCTATAGATGTTGTAAATCATCTTGGTTTTTCCAAGCCAAGCGTAAGCAACGCCATGAAGCAGTTCCGTGAAAACGGATATGTTACCGTCGATGACGGCGGATTTATCACATTGACAGACCTTGGTCTTGAAGTGGCTGAAAAGATGTATAAACGACACGAGGTGCTGACAAAGGTGCTTATCTCTCTTGGCGTTTCAGATGAGACAGCAAGGGAAGATGCCTGCAGAATAGAGCACTACCTCAGCGATGAATCCTTTGAAGCCATTGAAAAACACGTTGCGCAGTATAGTAAATAATATATGTATATAAGCCGTCCGTAAGGGGCGGCTTTTTTGTATTTTATATGGTAAAAATACCTGCAGAATATGTTGTCCGGAGTTGATGAAAAGAGGCGGATTTATGCCATGAAAATGTAAAAGTGTAGTTTGTTTAACAAAAAATTATTAAACCTACTTAACGAATGGGTATAAATTAGTGCAGTTTATATAGAAAACTCGAATAAAATGTGTTTATTTTTTACGAAGTGTGGACTGAATGAACAAAAACTATTGACTTTGATAGGGATGTTTGTGTATAATAGTCACAAGGTTGTTAATGAAATATTAACAACTCAAAAAACTATAGAGAGGTAAAAACTATGAAGAGATTTATTTCTTTGACACTCGCACTCGTCATGATGCTCGCTATGTTTGCCGGCTGTTCCGAAAAGGAAACAACTACAACAGCTGCTCCAGCAGGCGACACAACAACTGCTGCTTCTAATGAACCTGTAGCAGAAGGCAAGAAGCGCACAGATCTCGTTATCTGTAATACTGCTGACGTCGTAACACTCGACCCACCAGAATCCACAGATACATACTCCAACACAGTTATCAATATGGTATTCGATACTCTTATTGACCTCGACGCAGACTCCCAGTACATTCCTGGTCTCGCAGAATCCTGGGAAATCAGCGACGACTCCAAGACAATCGTGTTTAAGATCCGTGAAGGCGTTAAGTTCCACAACGGCGAAACACTCACACCAACAGACGTTAAGTTCTCCCTTGACCGTGCAAAGTACGACATTCCACAGTCCAAGGCAATGCTCGAATCCGTTGAAGAAATCCTTTGTGATGACGAAGCAATGACAGTTACACTTAAGATGATCGAACCATCTGCTGCTATTCTCGTTAACCTCACAGAAGGTGCTATGCATATCCAGAACAAGAAGTTCGTTGAAGAACATCCAGACGATATCAACCAGCACGCTTGCGGCACAGGCCCAATGATGCTCGAAGAATGGAAGATCAACGACTACGTAATGCTTAAGCGCTTTGATGAACACTGGGCAGGCACACCTGTTACAACATCCATCAAGATCCGCGTTATCCCAGAACCAACATCCCGTACAATCGCTCTCGAAGCTGGTGAAATTGACTGGCTCGCAGGTGTTAACTCCATCGACATCGCTCGAGTAATGGAAAACGAAAACCTTACAACTATGGAAGTTCCTGGTTCCTCCATCGTTTACATCTCCCCTAACCAGAATAAGGAACCTTGGAACAACAAGCTCGTTCGTCAGGCTCTCCATCACGCATGTGATAAGGACACAATGATCGAAGTTGTTTACGAAGGCTATGCTCTCCCAGGCGAATCCCCATTCCCTAACATTATGCCTTTCTGGAAGTCCAACCCAGTTCCATTCGATCTCGAAAAGGCAAAGGCTCTCCTTGCTGAAGCTGGCTACCCAGACGGTCTCGGCAGAACAGTTGAACTCGGCGTATCTTCCGACGAACGTAACAGAATGGCTCAGATTTTCCAGTCTGACTGTGCAAAGATCGGTATCGACATTAAGATCGAACTCATGGAATTCGGCGCACTCATGGAACACTGCGATGGTAATCAGGACCTCATCATGCTCGGCTGGGGCCATGCTACTAACCAGGATAGAACAATGAGAATGAACTTCCACTCCTCCACAATCGGTCCTAACGGTAACCGTTCATGGTGCAACAACCCTGAAATCGACAGACTCATCGATGCAGGTGCAGTTGAAATGGATCAGGAAAAGCGCGAAGCTATTTACCACGAACTCCAGGATCTCATGGCAGACGAAACTCCTTGGATCCCAATCATGCAGCAGATCACAGTTTACGGCATGAATAAGAACCTCAGAGACGTTGAATGGTACAAGCGTGGCGGCGGTTACTACTGCAACGCATACGTTATCGAAGAATAATTCGTAGCTTATTCGACTAACTCAAAAATTAACTGAATAATCAGTTTCAGAACGGGTGCATTACGCACCCGTTCTTTTTGCAGAAAAATATTTTTATTTTTTGAAAAACTTTGTCCCATTTTGCCATGCAGAATTGTCTTATATATAGAAAGATGTATCGCAAACAATCTCCCTCGTTTTGCGAAAATTGTGTAGGGGACGGCATTTATGACGTCCCGAAAAAAGAAAGGACACCATTATGAAACGGAAAATACTTATAACTGTCGGGGCAATAGTCATATTGGCATCATTATTTGCCGCATTCAACTGGAATCCTCGCCTCGTACCGCAGAAGAAAACCTACCCCGAAGGCACACAGACTGTAACAGCCGTGTGGAAAGGCATATCCCTTTTCGGCAAATTCCACGGCAATCCGTTCACTTTGGAAAGACTGGAAAAGGGCGAGTGGGTAAATGTGGATGAAACGGGCGGCATCGCCTTTGAATTACCTGCCTACAGCCTTTTTCACGGCAAGAAATCTGACTATCACATCGGCATTTATGCTAAAAATATCACAGCAGGACAGTATCGCATTGTGACAGATATGTATAGCTTCAAAACGGGTGAAAAAACCACAATGTACTGCGAATTTGAAATTAAGTAGGAGATGGCGTTTACGGCGCACCGAAAAATGTAGGGGAGGCGCTTGCCCCTCCCGTAAAGTGAACAGTCATGTAGGGGCGACCATCGGTCGTCCGTAAGCAACAGAAAGGAGCATCGTGGTGAGGAAATATCTTTTTTTGGCGGCGACAGTTATTATCGTGCTGATAATATTCTTCCGTCCGGCGGGGTTTATCAACACGAAAGGTGATGGCAGGATTGATATTGACTTTGAAAAAGCAGAAATATCTGCTGTTATTGTTGAGAAAACAGGTGAAATTGAATATTCCGAACGAAAAATCGATATTCCTGACAACATGATTGAATTGATAAAAAGTCTTGAGCCCGTCCGTTATGTTGAGTCAATGGGGCTTGGTGAATATTATAAAATATCGTTGAAAGACAGCGAAAATCGCTTTGAAGTAATGTTCTATATCGCCCAAAATGGTATAAGTGAAACTGCTGCCGTGAGAAAGCTTGATGAAGAGGGCAATGCCGAATGGCTGTGGGAAAGCAAAATCACCGATATGTATAATTTGAATGAAATATTAAAATAAAAAAGACCACCCGTACGGATGGTCTTTTTTATTGCATATGTAATTATTCGATAACGATGCCGCAAGGGTGGACAGGTCTTTCGTCAAAGACGAGGTCTGTTGTGATGGAAGAATAGAGACCGTAGCCGCCTGCGAGATTGTAGCAGTCATATCCGTACTGTTCGAGCATTCTTGCTGCAACATAGCTGCGGAGACCGCTCTGGCAGATGAGGAATACAGGCTTACTCTTATCAACCATTGGGATGGAAAGGCGGAGCTCGTCAACTGGGATGTGGATAGCGCCATCGATTGTGCCTCTTTCGTTTTCAGCGAGAGTACGTACATCGAGGAATGTAACCTTATCCTTTGGAATGGATGGAACATCGTGCCAGTGGTACTGCTTTACAAGACCGTCCATGATGTTTTCAGCCATGAAGCCAGCCATGTTTACAGGGTCCTTAGCGGAGGAGAATGGTGGTGCATAGCAGAGTTCGAGCTCAGCGAGGTCGGAGACTGTCATGCCTGCGCGGATAGCTGTTGCGATAACGTCGCAGCGCTTGTCGATGCCTTCAAAGCCGACAACCTGTGCGCCGAGCACCTTGCCGTTTTCTGTATTGAAAATAAGCTTGATGCGGATGTTGCCTGCGCCTGGGTAGTAACCTGCGTGACCGCCGCCGAATGTGTAAACCTTTTCGTAAGGAATGCCTGCAGCCTGAGCGCCTGCTTCGTTGATACCTGTTGTAGCAACTGTCATATCAAGAATCTTGAGGACAGCGGAGCCCTGTGTACCCTTGAATGTTTCGTCCATACCGCAGATGTTCGCTGCAGCGATTCTACCCTGCTTGTTAGCAGGACCTGCGAGAGGAATGAAGCCCTTTTCGCCTGTTACGAAGTTTGTGATTTCAACAGCATCACCAACTGCGTAGATGTTTTCGTCGCTTGTGACCATATGATCGTTTACAACGATGGAGCCGCGCTTGTTAACTTCAAGACCTGCCTGAACAGCAAGCTTGGAGTCTGGGCGTACGCCGACAGACATAATAACCATATCTGCAACAACAGGACCCTTGTCTGTGTTTACGCAGATGGAGTTTTCAAGAGCTTCAAAGCCTTCAACCTTAGTCTTGAGCATAAGGTTGATGTTGTTCTTCTGAACATAGTGGTGAACATCACAAGCCATATCATAGTCAAGTGGAGCGATGAGATGATCCTGCATTTCGATGATTGTAACGGCGAGACCTGCGTTTCTGAGGTTTTCAGCCATTTCAACGCCGATATAGCCGCCGCCTACAACAACTGCGGAGAGAGGGAAGGAGTTTTCCATGAACTCCTTGATTTTATATGTATCAGGAATGTTGCGGAGTGTGAAGATTCTTTCGTTGTCAATGCCTGGGAGCGGAGGACGGATTGGGTCTGCACCAGGGGAAAGAATGAGCTTGTCATAGCTTTCTTCAAATTCTTCGCCTGTCTTTACATTCTTTACAGTAACAGTCTTTGCTTCCTTATTGATGCCGATAACTTCGGAGAATGTACGAACGTCGATGTTGAATCTGTTCTTGAAGCTCTGTGGTGTCTGGAGTGTGAGAGATTTCTTGTTTGTGATTTCGCCGCCGATATAGTATGGCAAGCCACAGTTTGCATATGAGATGTATTCGCCTCTTTCGAAGATGATAATCTCAGCATGTTCATTGAGTCTGCGGAGTCTTGCTGCTGCACTTGCGCCGCCTGCAACGCCGCCAACGATTACAACTTTCATGATTTTTCCTCCATATTTTATAAATCATAATTTTCCTATAAATATATATTATATGTTTTTTCTCAACAAATCAATATTTTTCACAAAATATTTTACATATTGTCCATTATTTGTTATAATATAACCATTAAGAAAAATTATGGAGGAATTATTATGTCTTACATCCCAACAGTCGAACAGGCTAAGGAAATTCTCATGCAGTTCAATAAGGAACCATTCCACATCTCCCACGGTGAAATCGTATCGGGTGTTCTCGGTGAAATCGCAAAGAAGCACGATGCTGAAAATGTTGAATACTGGAAGGTGGTCGGTATGCTCCACGATATCGACTATGAACTTTATCCTGAACAGCACTGCATCAAGAGCCAGGAAATGATGCGTGAGCTTGATATCGACGAAGGTATCATCAGAAGCACAGCAAGTCATTGTTTCGGTCTCCACGAAGGCTGCGACATTGAACCAACTCACATTATGGAAAAGTATCTCTTTGCAACAGATGAACTTACAGGCCTTATCGGCGCAGCTGCAAGAATGAGACCAAGCAAGTCCTGTCAGGATATGGAGCTCAAGAGCGTTATGAAGAAGTTCAAAACTCCTGCGTTTGCAGCGGGTTGCTCCCGTGATGTCATCGCAAGAGGCGCAGAAATGCTCGGCATCACAGTTGATGAACTTTGTCAGATCACTCTCGATGCAATGAAGGCTCTCGGCTTATAATACGATAATACTGCAGGGGTTGATAAAAGCATCCGCCCCTGCAATGTCACATAAGCAATTAAAAAAGAGGTGTTATATAACAAATGCACGAACATCTTGAAAAGAACTATAAACTGAATATTACCGGCAGCCTTATGGGTGCCTTCGTTGTGGCTGTGGCAAACTATCTTGCCACATATCTCAAGGCGCTTGGCGGCGGCGACTATCACTTCGCTATGCTCAATGCAATGCCGTCCATGGTGGCTGTTATCGCCCTTATTCCGGGCGCTGTCATTATCGACAGTACAAAAAATAAGCTGAAAACCACACTCCTCATCTGCTTCGGCTCGAGAG
>JAZUBN010000159.1:0-2381 GCA_045638565.1 Oscillospiraceae bacterium
CCAGCTTTACAGCGCCTATCTGTACGATTTCACCGCTGAGAGATACATTATCCCCTGCTGTAACTTTATTATTGTATGGCTGATTCCATTCCATATCAACAACTATATAATTCACGGTCACACCTCCTTTTTATGCGGTTAATTTCAGCTTACTCTATTATTATACACCTTTATCCGACATAATGAAAGGATTTTCTCACTTTTTTGCAAAATAAAAAGCCGCCCGTTTCCGAGCGGCTTAATTATTGAGATAAAAGATGAGTAGGGACAATTCACGAATTGTCCGATTGTATATGCCTTACGGCACCACCTCATCCACCATTCTTCGAATGGTCCCCCTTCTCCTATTGGAGAAGGCTATGGGCTACATCTCAATGCCGAACACGATATCTTCCATCGCATCGACAAATCTCACGTTGCCCTCAAGATAAACATAAGAGCCGGTATTCGCCTTGATAATATCCATCTCGCTCATATCCTCCACATCAATGCCGTGGGAAACAAGATAATTTCGCTGTCCCTCAAGGGAAATGCCCACTCTGTTGTCGTAACTTCTGTCGAGAACGATTTCGCCAAGCCCCTCAAAATAGCCCGAAATTGCAATGCAGAGCAAAAGCTTGGAATCATAATCATTCTTCACCCTGCCGATGTAGCTGTCCTCAAGAGATGCCCTGATGTCAGAAAGAATTGTGTCCATACTCTCACTGATGCGAATCTTCTTCATATCGTCGGTGCCGCTTGTAAGATTGTTCACACCTCTGCCGATTTTGAAGCCTTCACCGTCACGGATAAGCACGATTCTGCCATTGTCCACCGCCTCATCCTCGTCATTTTCGGGGATGTATTCGACAATATCGGTCATTTTTCGATATGTAATGCTCTCGCCAAGCGGCAGATAACAAAGCATACCAACCAAGTACGGCACAAGAATGGCCTGTGTCTGCTCGCTTTCATCCCCCTTGATTTTCACCCTCGCCGCAGCCGGCACAACGAAGGCGGCATTATTGAAATCATACTCATAAGGCACGACAGCCTTGATGTAATTGCCCTTCTTTCGTGCGTTTTCGACAAAGTTCGACACAAACGCCCCGTCAAAAGCCTCGTCACAAACGCCAAGCCAGTTAAAACTGAGGCTTTTAAGGGCAGTTTCCGCCTTTGCCTTGTCAGAAACCGAAACGGCAATAATCTTTCGCACACCCTCGTTAAAGCATCTTTCAAGGGCGGAAAGCTCGTTTTCAGGGTGGTTTGCCCTGTCGATTTCGGAAAAACTCTTGTATTCCTTGATAAAATCCCCATCATCTCTCATAAAAAGCAGGGTGGCAACGCCTTTCTGGCTTCTCTTGATGGCGCTCGTGCCCTTTTCCTTAAAGCTGATGGCTATCTGTGGTAATCCCATTTTGTCCTCCTGTAATGTTAAGAATAATATTGCCCATAAGCTCAGCTTCAGTATTGTCCCTGTCGAGAGTGTCACAAAAATGCACATTAAAGGTAATGCACTCCATGCCCTCCTTCTTTTCATCCTTGGCATCAAGAGGAACAACACGCCTGTTTTCTATCTGAAAATATGGGAAAAGGCTGTCAAAAAGCCTCTTTTTCATAGTGCCGTCACTTTTATTCATCTTTGACTGCACTATGATGACGGCAATTTCCATGGTGCGCTCAAGCTGACGGCCGCCGTCAATGATGACAGAGCCAAGGTCCTTAACCGAAACCACATATCCCTTTTCCGCCTTGCCGTCAAGACGGTCAGGCACAGTGAGGGTGTTTGTCGCCCTTTCAATGTGGTCTTTAAGGGCAGATTTCATAATTTCTGCCGTAATCATTTTTCCCTCACCTCCATAACCTCCACAACGCAGACGCTGTGGGAATCGTAATAAAAGCTGTCGGAGGCAAACCCGACAAAAGTTCTGCCGTTGTGGCTCACTTCCACCCTGTCGCCCAGCATAAAGGTAATTTCAGGATGGGCATAAAGTCGAAGACGGTAATTTTTGCTGTTGGTCTGACTTTCGCCATCCACAGGCGTAGGCGAATGGGTGTGAGCCGAGCGGGACAAAGCGCAGGGAATGTCTTTGTAAATAACTTCCTCATGGGAGTTCACACCCTTGTAAACGGTGCGCATAACATTCCCCCTGTCGCAAAATGTCCCGGCAATAATATTTTTCATAATAATTTCTCCTTTTCGGTAGGTCATAAATGCCCTCCCCTACAAATCCCTTTCGGCTCCCTCAGACGAGGGAGCTGGCAAAACCGCAGGTTTTGACTGAGGGAGTGAGCCTCCCCTGTGCAAGGGGAGGTGTCAATCTTCGATTGACGGAGGGAGTAAGCCTTCCCCTTGAGGGTAGTGAAACGGCGACCGCGGTGTTGAATGACAACCCAGTGGG
>JAZUBN010000160.1:0-5821 GCA_045638565.1 Oscillospiraceae bacterium
AATATATTAACAGGCAAAATACATGTAAAATATTTTGATTTTTTTGAAATTTACTCTTGACATTTTGGCTTGTATACAGTATACTATGTAAAGTGATTTACTTTACAGGAGGTGTTGTATGAAAAGTGATACTTATTATATGACTATGCTCTATGATTTTTACGGTAATTTGCTCACAGATAAACAGAAGGATCTTTTCGATCTTTACTATAATGAGGATCTTTCCCTTTCTGAAATTGCTGACAATATCGGCATTACACGTCAGGGCGTACGCGATGGTATCATGCGTTCAGAGCTTCTCCTGAGAAATACAGAAGACAAACTTGGTCTTGTCAAAAGATACTCCAATATTCAGGGCTCTCTTGACAGTATCCAGGACGCCATCAGCGAAATTGCCAGAGTAAATGCAACTCAGGTGAAAAATCCTACTATCGCTAAAAATATAGATATTATCGTCAATATGGTAAAACTGCTCTCCGAGCAGGAGAAATAGGAGAACAATATGGCATTTGAAGGTCTTGGAGATAAGCTTTCCTCAGTTTTCAAAAAGCTTAAATCTCACACCCGTCTGACCGAGTCCGATATCAAGGAAGCTACCAGAGAGATAAGAATGGCTCTTCTTGAGGCCGACGTAAACTTCAAAGTAGCTAAGGACTTTGTCGCACGAATCAATGAAAAAGCTGTTGGCGTGGACATTCTCGAAAGTCTTTCCCCTGCCCAGCAGGTAATTAAAATTGTTAACGAAGAACTTACTTCCCTTCTCGGCGGTTCTCAGGCAAAGCTTAATATGTCTTCCCAGCCGCCTACAGTTGTTATGTTTGTAGGTCTTCAGGGTGCCGGTAAAACAACAAATGCAGCAAAACTTGCCGGCTACTATAAAAAGAGAGAAAGTAAACGTCCTCTGCTCTGCGCTTGTGACGTCTATCGTCCGGCAGCCATCAATCAGCTTAAGGTTGTAGGCGAATCTCTCGGAATTCCTGTTTTTGAACAGGGTCTCGGCAATCCAATCGAAATTGCAAAGAATGCTTATGCTCATGCAAAGCTTCACGGCAATGATCTTCTTATCATCGATACAGCAGGTCGTCTTCATATCGACGAACAGCTTATGAATGAGCTTAAGGAAATCAAAGCAGAAATCAAGCCTCACGAAATAATGCTCGTTGTCGATGCGATGACTGGTCAGGACGCAGTTAATGCAGCAAGTGCTTTTAACGAAGCTCTCGGTATTGACTCAGTTCTTATGTCAAAGCTTGACGGTGATGCACGTGGCGGTGCCGCTCTTTCGGTTAAATCTGTTACAGGCAAACCAATTAAGTTTATTGGTACCGGTGAAAAGCTCGATGCAATTGAGCCTTTCCACCCTGACAGAATGGCTTCCCGAATTCTTGGTATGGGTGACGTGCTCTCCCTTATCGAAAAGGCTCAGACATCTTTCGACGAGAAGAAGGCTCTTGAACAGGTCAAGAAAATGCAGACTGGCAAGTTCACTCTTACAGATTTCTATGACCAGCTTTCACAAATGAAGAATATGGGTTCTATGGCGGATATCGCAGCTATGCTCCCTGGCAATATGGCAAAGTCAATCGGCGATGCCAAAGTTGATGAAAAGCAGATTGCTCACATTGAAGCTATCATCCTTTCGATGACTCCAAAGGAAAGAGAAAACCCTGATATTCTCAATTACTCCCGCAAAAAACGAATTGCTGCAGGCTGCGGCCTCAAAATTGAAGACATCAACCGTCTTCTCAAGCAGTTTAATATGACTCAGCAGATGATCAAACAATTTTCCGGTAAAGGAAAAGGTAAAAAACGTGGATTTGGCGGCTTGAAACTGCCATTCTAAATATAAAAATAATTAATAAAACACATAAACACAATTACGGAGGAATTTTAAAATGGTAAAAATCAGACTTAGAAGAATGGGCGCAAAGAAGAACCCAATTTATCGTATCGTTGTAGCAGACTCCCGTTACCCACGTGACGGCCGTTTCATCGAACTTCTCGGCACATACAACCCAAATACTAACCCAAGCGAATTCAAGATCGATGCAGAACGTGCAACAGCATGGATCAAGGACGGCGCTCAGCCAACAGATACAGTTCGCGCTTTGCTCAAAAAAGCAGGTGTTTTGTAATCTATGGCTAACACAAACTTGACCGAGCTTTTGACCTACATAGCCAAAAGCTTAGTGGATAACCCTGATGAAGTGTCTGTAGTGGGCGTTCTTGAGGGTGACACTCTCACTTTGCAGCTTCGTGTTGCAAGTGGTGATATGGGCAGAGTTATCGGCAAGCAGGGCAGAATTGCGAAAGAAATTCGTACAATTGTAAAAGCTGTCGGTAGCCGCCAGAATCAGAGAGTACTGGTCGACATTTTAGACTAATCAAAAAAGGACTGCTTTTATAAAGTAGTCCTTTATTTGTAAATTTAGGAGATTTTTATGACATTATTAGAAGCTGGAAAAATCATAAATACTCATGGTGTTAAAGGTGAAGTCAAAATCGAAAATTACTGTGATGATGAAATCTTTTTCAAGAAAATCAAAACTGTATATATAGACTCTGTTCCCTACAACTTCATTTCCAAACGTCCACACAAAAACTTTGTTCTTGCGGTAATCGAAAATATTGACACAGTAGAAAAAGCTATGGCTTTAAAAAATAAAGTTATCTACTTTGACAAGGATTCTGTAAAACTCAGACAGGGACAGTTCTTCATTTCTGATATCATTGGATTTGATGTATTCGACGAACGTTCATCAAAAATTATCGGCAAGCTTAATCGTGTAGATGAGCTTCCGCACACACGCCTTTATCTCATTAAAAATGAAGATGATATTGACATTATGATTCCAGATGTCCCTGAGTTTGTCAAGAGTGTAGATTTTGAATCAAAAACCATTACCGTTTCTACTATTAAAGGTATGTTGCCTGATGAAAATTGATATTTTGACTCTTTTCCCCGAACAAATTGACGCAGTTCTTGGCGGAAGTATCATTGGCAGAGCTCAGACTGCAGGAATCGTTTCAATAGAGTCTCATAATATAAGAGACTACACCCTGAGTAAACAGAAACGAGTTGACGACTCCCCATATGGTGGTGGTGCCGGGATGGTAATGCAATGTGAGCCTCTCTCCCGCTGTCTTGATTCCGTCAAAAATGGCGAAAAAGTACACACTATCCTTATGTCCCCACGCGGTAAAACTTTTAACCAGGAAAAAGCTCGTGAACTCGCCTCTCTCGGCAGATTTATAATTGTTTGCGGACATTATGAAGGCATAGATCAGCGTTTCATCGATGAATGTATTGATGAAGAAATTTCTCTCGGCGATTTTGTGCTTACTGGTGGTGAAATTGCTGCTATGGCAGTTTCAGATGCTGTTTGTCGATTAATTCCAGGGGTCCTTTCAGAAACAGTATGTTTTGAAGACGAAAGTCATTGGAATGGTCTTCTTGAATATCCTCAGTATACTCGTCCGGAAGTTTGGAACGGTATTCCTGTTCCTCCTGTATTGCTTTCCGGACATCACAAAAACATAGAGGAATGGCGTATGTATCAGTCGCTGACAATTACAAAGGAAAAGCGTCCTGATATGTACGAAAAAATCGAATTGACCAAGTCACAGCAAAAAATTCTTAAAAAATTTGAAAACACATAATATAAAACCGATATCACACGATATCGGTTTTATTATTTATTTTATGTATTCCTTATAATTGACTGCATCAATTTGCTTGTATACGTCTGCTATCTTGACAACAGCATTTGCCTTCCAACTTTCAAGAAGCATTTCATATTTGATATCAATCGCTTCGGAAAGAATTTCATCGTGATGATTGTCATAATAACCGGCGTCTACAGGATACCTCTTTATAATATAAAATCCGTCGGCGGCAGAATATGGTCCGGCAATTTCATTTTCTTCAATTTCAAGAGCATGATTGAAAATATCTATATCCTCCAGCTCCAGTTTTGAGTAAACAAATCCCTCCGGATAAACCCTCATTCTGTAATCATCATTATATTTTTCAATGAGAAGATCAAAATCCTTCCCCGGCTCTTTTGAGCCTTCAGCTACGATTCTTGCCAGTTTAAGCTGCTCGTCATACTCTTCGTCAGGTACAGGTTCATTATCATCCGTTAAAGTACTCATACAAATGTATTTAACTTTGACATAATTTTCGGCAAAAAACTGACGAAGTGTCTGATCTGTAAAACCAATACTTTCAGGCTGATCTGTATTTTCTGTAAGGTATGCCATAAGTTTAGTATGATAGTAGCTTTGTTCCTGTGTTTTTTTATACACTCTGTCATTAAGTGCAGCCTCATTAAGAAACTCGAGATATTTCGCACTGCCTCCAAGATCATCTATGAATTCCTCACGCAGTGCCTTTATCTCCTCTTTTTCTTCTGCTGTAAGTTCAATATTGTATTCTTTGCATTTTTGCAGAACAATAGTATTATTTACAGCAGTTTCAAGTGCTGTTTCTTTGATTTTTTCGATATCTTCTTTTGTCAGCTCTTCAGGATTATCATAAGATGCAAGCTCGTAATTCAGGTAATACGCAAATTCACTTCCATCAATTTTGTCACCATTTACACTGATCACAACAGGACTCGAAACGCATCCGCTCAACAGGAAGATACATAAAGATAATGATAATAAAAGTATTTTTTTCATTTTACACCTATATTTCTCTGTATATTCTGACAAAATCCTCTGCTACTTTCAAAGGAACTTCCTTTTTTTCAATTGTAACAGTAACGTAAGGCGCACCGGTAGCATTGAAAATAATTTTCCTTTTAAATCTTTCATGGCTTGCAATTTTAATAGCCTTTTCCACATCGGATACAGCAAAATGAATAATAAGCTTATCCTTTTTCTGTACGATCTCCGAAACACCCACTTCTGCGGCATTCGCTCTCAATAAAGCAACTGAAAGAAGTGTAACCGCCTGTTTAGGAGGTTCACCGAATCTGTCAATGAGTTCATCAAGCATATCCTGATATTCATCGACATTCTGCACCTGACCTATACGCCTGTATAAATCGATACGCTGCTCAGCGCTTGAAACATACTTTTCAGGCAAAATCGCATCAGAAACAATATCGATATGTGCTTCAACTTTTGCTGTTTTAGGATTATCAGAAAGCTCATTTACTGCCTTTTCAAGCAATTTCAGATACATATCATAACCAACAGACATCATATGTCCTGACTGTTCGCCTCCAAGCAAATTACCTGCGCCTCTTATTTCAAGATCACGCATCGCAATCTTAAAGCCTGCACCGAATTCTGCAAACTCTCTCATCGCACTGAGGCGCTTCTGTGAAATTTCCGAAAGCACCTTCCCCCTTCTGTATGTCAGATATGCATATGCGTGTCTATGCGAGCGTCCCACACGCCCTCTTATCTGATGAAGCTGTGAAAGTCCCATCTGGTCGGCATTTTCAATAATAATTGTGTTTACATTAGGAACATCGATGCCTGTTTCAATGATGGTGGTACATACCAGGACCTGTATCTCACCGTTGTAAAGTCGGTTCATTTTGTCAGAAAGCTGTTCCTCATCCATTTTGCCATGTGCACTGTCAACCGAAATATCCGGGAATCGCTTTCTGATTTTCTGGCATACACTTTCAATGCTTTCAACTCTGTTATGAAGATAGTATACCTGACCTCCTCGGGATATTTCCTTGGAAATGGCATCAAATATGATTTCATCATTGTATTCGAGCACATATGTCTGCACAGGCATACGATCACGCGGAGCTTCTTCAAGAACAGACATAAAGTCGGAGGCCAAGCGGTCTTAGGA
>JAZUBN010000161.1:0-2845 GCA_045638565.1 Oscillospiraceae bacterium
CCCCCCTCGGCTCCCTCAGACGAGGGAGGTGGCAAAACCGCAGGTTTTGACTGAGGGAGTGAATTTTCTATTCAATGTGATTCATCACACCTTAATTCTTCACTTTTCACTATTCACTTTTCATTTTCTATGCGTACCATCGGGGAGGCTTTTTTCTACCACACCGCCACAACAACGCTCTCATCCATCCCCATATAGACAAGGCAGCTTGCCCCGTCATACAGCTCGCCAATGCCGAATGCAAACCGCGCGCTTATCTCTTCGCCCATCACTTCAACCCTTGTCGGCTCAAGATAAATCGTCCCCTCGGCAAAGGGGATATTTTCACCCCTCTGCTCACGCATAAGCCGCACAATATCATAGTAAGGATTCATGCTTCACCTCAATTTCTGTCAGATGCACTCCGCCCCTCACGCTATGGAGCACACTCTCTATCACATACCGCCCCACAAGTCCGTAACGCTCAAGATCAAAGGAGACCATCCAGCCTTTTTTCAGGGCAAAATGCCCGCCCATCTTCACACTTGCCGTCTTTCTGATTCCCTCAAGCATCTCCTTTGCGACAGCCTGTGCGCTTTGATTTTTTGTAATCTGACGATATTTATGATACTTTCCGTATTTTCTAATATCTTCATTACTTTCCGTATTATAAATCACACGGTTTTTCGAATTGGTCAGGCTGACTTCATTCACCATATTTTCCACACTCTCCACCGACTGAATATCGAAAATCATCGAAGGCGACAGCATAGTCTCCTTTCCGCCGACCTTCATAATGCTGACCGCATCGCCATCCCACTGGGCAAAATACCCCTCGCCGTAGCTGACGTCGATGACCTCCTTCGCCGTCATACCGCCATAAGAAGCAAAGCCTCGGCAGGTCTTGCTTTCAAGCTTGCCTGCCGTAAGCCCCACACTTTCAATCGCCTTTCGGGCATTCCCGGCGGCACTGGAGGAAAACACACCATAAACGTCATTTTTCGACAAAAGATGACTTTTCTCCAGAGCATTCACCTTGAAATATCCCGCCTTGCCGTTTACCTCCACACGGACAACTGTACCTTTGAAAATCACGCCGTCATCCTCCAAAGTGACCTCATCGCCGCAATACGCAAAGACGGGCGGCAGATAGCCATCGTGATTTTCAAATACAATTCTGGCTGTGAGCGCCGCTGCCGAAGCGTAAATATTGTCCTCCAACGTCACCTCCACGCAAAGGGAAGTAAAATCTCTGCCGTTTACAATAAGCTTCATATTTTAAGCACCGTCCCTATCTGCAGTTTCCGCACATCCTTAACGTTGTTTTTCTCCTTCAATTCCTGCCATCTGTACGGAGTGCCGTAATACATCTTGCTGATACCCCAGAGAGTGTCACCCTTGCGCACCACATGGGTGCGGCTGCCTGCGCTTTCGGTCACATCACGCTCGTAAAGCCTGTCGCTGTCGGCATTTTCCACAAGCAGGGCTGTTACGAATCGATACTGCACAAGTGAAAGCAGAATCTCCACATCCCCGTCGCCCTCGTGGAAAATCTCGGCAAAATCCTCGATTAAAAATGCCTCGTTGATGTCTGTCCCCGAAATGACAAGGCGCATCGGCTTGCGGGAATCCTGCCATAATTTTATAAGGCGGATAATCTCATCAGGCTCGGTAAACTCGGCATTTGAAATGTACCAGCTGTCCTTTCTCGGCAAAAATGTATTGATGGTGACACGTCTTAAACCCTCGCCCGACGAAAGATTCAGCTCCTTGCCCTCGATGGAAATATATTTCACCGTATTCTGCGGTCTTGTCACCCTGATATTTTTCGGTGTCACATAGAGCGAAAACAGATATTCCCCGTTATTGAAGCTCATGGTCACCTTTCTTGTCAGCTCCATAGTCACCTCCTACATATTTTCGGCAGCCATACGAAGCTTTTGTGCAAGAATCGTCACAAAGCTCTCCATATCCCCGCCATTTTCCACATTGTTCGACAAATTATGCGTAAATCTGACATCATTCGTCATTTTTCGCCCTTCTCTTTCAGGCTGGGCAAAATCACCGGCTTCATCGTAAAAAACACCGTCATCCGACATAATCTCCCCATTTTCGACATTATCCGACAAGCCTCGACTTATTTCGTCAAAGGTCTCGTCCATGCCGAAGCTGTGCTTATAGAGCTTGACCTGACTTTCGCCCATGCCGGAAATCTCCCTGATGTAGCCGTAAGCCGCATTTATATCGGCAATATCAACAGCCATCGTGATATCGAGAGGGGAGAAAATCTCCCCGTTTTTATAGAGCCTTTCCCCCTCCTCGTGAAGGGCAGGGCAGGCAAGATAGAGAGCGTATCGCGCCCCGTCTGTGCCCTTCATACGGCGGCACTCGTCAAGCTCATCCTCTGAAAGCGGATTTATGGCTGTGCGGATGCCAAGACGGGAAAACTCCACTTCATAGCTGTCCTTTCTGAGAAATTCGGCAAACATTTAGCTCACCGCCTCGATGGAAGCAAGGTTTTCAAGGCTGGACGGAGTAAAGCGGAATCGAATCACCTGCTCATTGATTTTGCCCGTCTCGTAGTTGATAAGGGGAATATCGTCAAGGGCAATACCGCCGATGCGGTAACGCTCCTCGTTTCCGCCCACAGAGTCAGGGTCCTTGAGAGCCGTCATAATCGTAAGACGCACGTCCTGACCCTTTTTCGCCCTGTCCACCACGTCATAAAAACGGGTGTAAACCTGACGAAGTTTAAGCTCGCCCTCACCCTTGAGGCCTGTAAGCTTGCTGTCCACATCAATGCCGATCTGCACGTCAGAACGCTGAGCCTTGATGTTAATTTTAATGTACTGAGCCTCGGCAACCC
>JAZUBN010000162.1:0-7159 GCA_045638565.1 Oscillospiraceae bacterium
CATAATGTCAAGTATTTTCTGAAAATATTTTGAAATATTTTCGGATACACATATATAATAAACCATTTTGTGTAAAAAATCAAGTATTATAACGTAAAAATATATATGTCAAGCACTTTATTTGATTTGGATATACAAAAATTCTTGAGAATTTATGTTGAAACTGCCAAGCAAAAATCTCTTTATTTTTTGAATAATGTGTGCTATAATGAAGACAATAAAACAAGAACAAATGAATGGAGTTCCAGATGGAAAACGAATTCGGCAATAACATTTATACTCTCACTGATGAAAATGGTCAGGAAATCGCTCTTGAGCACCTCGATACTTACGAGCTCGGCGATGAAACATATATGGCTTTTCTTCCTGCAAATGCAGATGATCTCGATGCATATGAGCTTCTCATCCTGAAGATTGAACATGATGACGAAGCAGATGAAGATATTCTGGTTTCTATCGAAGATGAGGAAGAAGAACAGAAGATTTTCGCTATCTTCGAAGAACGTCTTGAAAATATGTTCGAAGACGAAGAGGATGAAGAAGAATAATAAAATAGTTTAAAACCCTGCGGTATACGCCCATCACATAATTTAAATCCACAAAGTTCTTAAACGGGATTGCGCGTTCACGATATGTTTGCAGGCCTCCCGATGCTTGCGTTGGATGTTGGAAGCAATTGATTTGAGTGACAGCTTGCCCACCTGCTACCATAAGCGGGTTTAAGACTGTGAAGCGGTACTCGCGGGGCTTTAATATTTAATTGGAAGACAGTCTTGGCTGTCTTTTCATTTGTCTTGCCGCGCGAGTACCGCTTGTCCGCCGGGAGTCCGGCGTAAAACCTATTTAATCGGGTTCCCATGACGTCCTGACGGCATGGGAAAAATCACACGCGGGGCTTTAATATTTAATTGGAAGACAGCTATGGCTGTCTTTTTCAATATGAAAATACATAATGGGGGATAAAATATGAAACGAATCATCAGCATAGCTTTGCTTCTGGCAATGGCATTTTCTATGACTGCATCGGCAAAAGAAGTAAAAGTCGTCGGATTTTCCGACCTTGAGGCGGACTGGTCAAAATATGCTATTCAAAAATGCCTTGACCGTGGCGCAATGACCGGTACAACACCGCCTGACGAAAACGGCATTGCAAAGTTTTCGCCTAAGATGAATGTCTCGCTTGGTCAGTTCCTTGCGGCGCTCACAAAGCTTCTTTGTCCTGAGCTTGTAAAGCCACAGGAAGCAGGGCAGAGCTGGACATTGCCTTACTATAATGCGGCTATTGAGGCGAATATCATTGGAAAAAATGATTTTGACTACGCCAACATAGACAAGAATCTCAGCCGCGAAGATATGGCATATATTACTGTTGGTGCAGCAAAGTATAATGGTGAAAACCTCGAAATCAAGGAAACGATTGAAGATTATATTGCTGACTACAATTCTGTAAGTGAAAACAGAAAAGATGCAGTTAAAAGAGTTTATTCAGCCGGTATTATCATGGGTACAGATGATAAAGGTACATTCTCGCCAAAAGATACTATGACTCGTGAACAAATGGCTGTGCTTATCTGTCGAATTATGAATTGGTTGACAAGACCTATTTCGGGTCCTGACAGTTGCCCTGGCAATCGATTTGAATGGCATGCTATTTACTATGATGAAGTTAAACCGACCAGAACTGAGCAGGGTTATACGCTGTATTACTGTCTGAATTGCGATTATTCCTATAAGGATGATTTTACAGACGTACTTCCGCCATATTCAAATGACGGTGGTATTGCTGTTACTGAAATGGAAAAAGCCGGCAGAGTGGCAGGCAAGATGGCAGATAGTGAATTGGCAACAAAATATCGTCCAAAGCCAAATCCGAATGCAAGTAAAGATACAGCTATGGCAGAACTGAATAATCTTGGTCTTTATGTATATGGCGGCTTGAGATATTTTGATGATGGCATTGCTGAAAATTACGCAGATAAAGGCGCATTTGCAAAGTTTGTAACAGGTGAAGATGGCAGAACAGGTATTCATGTATTTGGATGGAGTAAGCGAATAAATACAACTTCAGCAACAGATGCATGTCTTAACTTTGTTCTTGAAGCTTTCTATTACCTTTGTGGTGACAGATATGTTGCAAAGGGGCTGTGGGATTGGATTGATTATGCACATAGGGATGGATCTGCTAATTCAGATGATTTTGGGTTCAGGGACATCACTTGGTCTAACGGAAGCGGTGGTGTTATCACCATGAACGGAATCAATATTAAAATTGATAAACAAGGAGCAGGAAAGGGCAATATCTATTACTTCTACCCAGCAAAATAGCATTAAAAAAGACCGGCTTTGCAGTCGGTCTTTTATTTTACTTAAATATTCAGATAAACAAGAATTGCCACGTGGAGAAGGACTGCCACAGGCACGCCGATTGTGAACTTTGCGTGCTTTGTCTTATGGCGGAATGTCTTCATAGCCATATAAGCACCAACAGAGCCGCCTAAAAATGCAACGAGAAGCAGATTTTTCTCGGAAATACGCCACTTATCAGCCTTTGCATAGTATTTATCAAGACCATACATGGCAAAAGCCAGAATATTCATGACGAGCAGGAAAACGAGAATTGAATTATCCATTGATTACCTCCCAAATCTTGTCTGAAAGCTGACCGAGCTGTTCAACGCTGAGCGCTTCGCCACGGATTGTTGCAGAAAGTCCCATTTCTGTCAGCATTTTGCCGCACATATCCTTGGAAACAGCAGGGAAAGCCATATTTATACAGTTGACGAGCTGCTTTCTGCGCTGAGCAAAAGCCGCCTTGACAACCTGGAAGAAAAGCTTTTCATCCTTGACCTTTACAGAAGGCTCATCGAGAATATCCATTCTCACAACGGCAGAATCCACCTTCGGAGCAGGGATGAAACAGCCTGCAGGTACATCGAGAACGATCTTTGGCTTGGCGAAATAATTTACATAAACTGTAAATGCGCCGTAATCGGCTGTGTTTTCCTTGGAGCAGATACGCTTTGCCACTTCGCGCTGAACCATAACTGTTATAGACTTGAAACAGCCTGCCTCGATAAGAGCGGAAATGGCAGGAGTTGTGATGTAATAAGGCAGATTTGCGCAGGCAACAACCTTGCCGTCACCGAAGTTTTCACGAACGATTTCGTTAATATCCACCTTGAGCACGTCGCCCTGAACGATGGAGAAATTGTCGTATTCAGCCATAGTTTCCTTGAGAATGTCAGGAAGACGCTTGTCAAGCTCGATAGCCACAACCTGCTTTGCTCTTGAACAAAGCTCATAAGAGAGTGTGCCGATGCCAGGGCCGACTTCGATAACGCTTGTTTCGGCATCGATATTGGCATTTTCAGCGATAGTCACAGGCACGTGAGGGGCGCAGAGGAAGTTCTGACCCAATGCCTTGGAAAAGCCGAAGCCGTGACGGCGGAGCAGCTCTTTAATATAACCTATTTCACAAAGTTTAGACATAAAACCTCACTTTTTAATTAAAAAGGGCGGAATGAAACCGCCCGTATTTTTATTTGCTTGCTTCCATATTTATGGGATAACAAGGGCGAAAACAGCAGATTTTACTACTGCTCTCTGAAATAAACCTCGCCTGTTTCGGCATTCATACCTTCGACGATAGCAAGAGATTCAAGATGATAACCGAGATTGCGGATGAGTCTGCCGCCAACCTGGAAGCCCTTTTCGATAACGATACCGATGCCTTCAACAGTAGCTCCGGCGCTGTCTACGATAGAGATAAGGCCCTGAAGCGCACAGCCGTTTGCAAGGAAGTCATCGATGATGAGCACACGGTCATCGGAATTGAGGAATTTCTTGGAAACAATAACATTGTTCTTATTTTTATGGGTGAAAGATTCAACTTCAGCAACATACATATCGCCATCAAGATTGATGCTATGGGATTTCTTTGCAAAAACCACAGGAACATTAAAATGTCTTGCAACTACGCACGCAATACCAATGCCGGAAGCCTCGATTGTGAGG
Organism: Oscillospiraceae bacterium; assembly: GCA_045638565.1. Classification (GTDB taxonomy): domain Bacteria; phylum Bacillota; class Clostridia; order Oscillospirales; family Butyricicoccaceae; genus SIG471. The sequence goes on from JAZUBN010000162.1 coordinate 4,015, forward strand.
ATCTTGTTGATAGTCTTGCCTTCGAATCTCTTTTTGAATTCTGCGCCCATCTGGTCAAAGAGAGCGATGTCCATCTGATGATTGAGGAAGCTGTCGACCTTGAGGACATTGCCTTCCTTTACAACACCGTCTTTAAGGATTCTTTCTTCTAAAAAGTTCATAGTTTATCCCCCTGTATAGAATCAAGTTTATTATATAATGAAATTACGCATTTGTCAATTAAAGCTGTAATTTTGAAGCATCAAGGACGAAATTGCCGCTTTCGAATGGGTGACCTTCAAAAAATGAATTAGGCTCTGTGGAAACAAGCTCAAAGCCGAGACGGGTGAGAAGCTTGACTGACGGAGTATTTTCAATGCCTGTGCCGGCGGTGAATTTCCTGACATCATAATGCTCGGCATAAAAGCGAAGCAGAGCGGTGAGCGCTTCGGTGGCATAGCCTTTGCCGTGGTAGTCCGAGCGGAAGCAGTAGCCAACATCGTGGCTTGGGCCATCATCGTGGATGCAGATATAGGCGAAAACCTCCTCTTCATCCTTTAATGATACGGCATAGAAAATGCGGCTGTCGGCATAGCGCTGAGTGCGGTATATTGCGCCCTCCTCGTCAAGAGGCTTTGGCAAATCGAGATACACATATGGAGAATTGGAAAAATCTGTAAATAATTTCAGCATATCCTCCCAGTCTTCATCTATGACATATCGGATAAAAAGACGGTCTGTTTCGATGAAAACATCGCCTTTGAAGACTTTTTTTACAAATCGGAAGAGTTTTTTCATAGCTTTAACCCAAAATACATACATCGACCCATTTTACGAAGCGGGAAGCTTCCTCAAGCTGCTCAAGTGTGAGACGGACAGCGTTGTTGGATTCGCCTGCGGCAGGGTGGATGATTTCAAAGCGCTTAAGAGACTCGTCAAGATAGACATCGACACCATCGTTAATGCCGAAAGGGCAGACACCGCCTACGCCGTGACCGATGAGATTTTCCACATCTTCAAATGGAATCATCTTAGGGCGCTTGCCGAATTCCGCCTTGAACTTCTTGTTGTCCACCTTGGCATCGCCTGCAACGACAATGAGGATAGGCTTTTCGTTGACAAGAAAAGAAAGGGTTTTGCCTATCTGTGCAGGGGCACAGCCGACAGCGAGAGCCGCTTCAGGCACAGTCGCCGACGAAACATCGAAGGTGAGTATATTATTTTCAAGCCCAAACTTCATAAGATGGGCTTTTGCTTTTTCATAAGACATAGTTATTCTCCCGTGGAGTTATTTTCAACCTTATAATTATAGCACAAACTCAGGAGAAATGCAAATGCGCGTGATATTTTTCTGTACGATAAAAGGGCTACGCCTTATCCTGAACATATTTGAAGCCCATCTGCATGGACATCTGTGCGTATGTCAATTCTTTGCCAAGATATGCCGCATGGCTCATTTCGGAAACCCAGCCGTTTTCGATGATAGTCCAGTATAAATCGCGGGCATTGTCGCTCTGAATCACGCGGAGCAGCTGATTGGCATAATTGTAATGCTCAACAAGAATAATGCCCTTGTCCGCCTTAGGCACGATAACGAAATATCCCGCCTTGTCCAGCTTGACCTTATTAGGGTCTTTTTCCTTGGCGGTGATGACTTTGACTTCTGTGCCGAGGAGAGCGTCATCGGAAACAATATTGAGTGGCTTTGGCGGAGTCTTTGCCAATTCCTCGATTTTAGCGACGATTTTATCGATATCATTATAGCCAATCATGTCGATGACCTCAACCTGCTGTGTAAAAGCTGTCACAGCCTGCACGCTGGTGTTGGCAAGAATAGGGCGCTTGCCCTTGGCACCGACAATTTTCATACGCTCGTTGACTCCGTTTTCAAAGAGGGAAAGCAAGGACTGTCCGCTGAAATGACCGGCAGAATCCTCGCCGCAAAGGATGAGATAACGGAGCGAAGGGGTTGCCAATGTATTCTGAATGATTTTTTCAATACCGATATTTTCGGTTTCTGTCTTGCCCACAACACACATTCCATCTGGCTTAATGGCGGCAAGACGGTCTGCCAGATCGCAGTCGCCAAGAGTGGAAACTGCGACAGGATGATGCTCATCCAGCTTTATTGCGTGATATTCGCCCAGCGCAGGGAGCACGCCTTCGCTGTTTTCAAGAACTTCGGAAAGGGAATGGGTTTCCATAGAATCGACGCATACATCATTGAATGCGTTTGTAATATCTGCTGACCAGCATTGAGGACAGCCCAGTCAGGAATATTGCACGTCCTCCAGTTTGTCATAGGCGAGGGAAGCTGTGGTGAAAAGGGGATAGAACTGAGGGTCATTGCTTTCTTCAAGACGTTCCTTGATTTCCTGAAGGCTTTCGCGCATACATCCGCAATGACGGCATTTGCCCAGCTCAATGGAAGTCTGAATGAATTGAATAATTTGTGTGACCATATATTTCTCCGGAAATAAGTGAAGTATTGATTAGTCGTTATGCATCTAACCCTTTAATTATATCATATAAAGATGAAAGATACAAATATAAATTGGTAAAAAAAGCACCCATGATGGGTGCTTTCGGTTTTATTTTATAATATTAGGGAAGTTTCCGCGTAAAAAGTGGCGGTAATCGGAATGATTTTCCGCTTCGCCATATTCGGATTTTATGGTGTTTTCTATCCATTGGCGCTTTTTATCGGTGAGGGTTTCATAGCGGTTTACTATGATAAGCCCCTGTTTTTCGGCTTCAAGAATGGCTTCGAGAGCATCCGGGATAAATTCACATTTACATATTTTTACAGGAGATGTGCTGACAGCGGCATCTGGGATGTAGGTTTCAAAATCAGCCTTTTCAATTTCTTCAGCCATATAGATATAGCCCGAAACACCCTTGTAGGTCTTTTCAAGAGCATCAGGATAGTATTCGTCTATCGTCTGAATGCCATCCTTAAAGCCGTAACTTGCCCATTTCTGCCATATTCCGTTGTATTCAAAGCCTGTTTCACGGCAGTATTTTTCCACGGCATTGCTGAGATAGACAAGGACATTTTCCCTTTTTGTAGAAAAATAAATGAGAGGCACTCCGTGGTTGGAAACTCTCGGCTCAAGGATTTCAATCCCATTTACAGATGATGCATGATAATACATAAAACACCTCC
>JAZUBN010000163.1:0-9560 GCA_045638565.1 Oscillospiraceae bacterium
CCCCTCGAGGGGAAGGGGGACCATCGCAGATGGTGGATGAGGTGTAGCTGCCTTGCAGCGTTTATTAAATATGACTTCGTCACCACCTCATCAGTCATGCATTCGCATGACAGCTTCTCCTCAAGGAGAAGCCTCTTATTCTCTACAAAACACCCGGAATTCTTGGATGTATAATTCGGAAAGCATAACAAAACGGACTACGTCATAAATGCCGTACCCTACAGGGTTTGTTCTGTAGGGGATGGCGCTCGTCGACATCCCGAAACCTATCAAATCGCAACCATACCCCTTTGTGCTTTGCAAATTGTACACTCAGTTTTCCGGTAAGAATACAAAAGCGACCGTTTTAATCGTTCGCAAACTAAAAGAAAGGAAAACTAAAATGAAACACATGACATTTGACAAGTACCGTGTCTTTGAAACAAAGCTCGCTGGCCGCAAGCTCGTTGTTGAAACAGGCAAGGTTGCAGGTCTTGCTAACGGCTCCTGCATGGTTCGCTACGGCGACACAGTTGTTCTCGTAACAGCTACAGCATCCGCTGCTCCACGTGACGGCATCGACTTCTTCCCACTTTCCGTAGACTTCGAAGAAAGAATCTACGCTGTAGGCCGCATCCCAGGCAGCTTCATGCGCCGCGAAGGCCGTCCAAGCGAAAAGGCTATCCTCGCTTCCCGTCTTATCGACCGTCCAATCCGTCCTCTCTTCCCATCCGATATGAGAAACGACGTTGTAATTTCCGCAACAGTAATGTGTGTAGATCCAGACTGCTCCCCAGAAATCGCAGCTATGATCGGTACATCCGTTGCTATCTCCATCTCCGACATTCCATGGAACGGCCCTATCGGCGGTGTTCACATGGGCTTCGTTGACGGCGCTTATGTTATCAACCCAACAGCTGAACAGTTCGAACGCAGCCAGCTCAACCTCTACGTTGTAGGTACAAAGAACAAGATCGTTATGATCGAAGCTGACGCAAAGCAGTTCCCAGACGAAATGATGCTCAAGGCTGTTGAAATTGCACAGGCTGAAAACGTAAAGCTTGTTGAATTCGTAGAATCCATCCAGAAGGAAATCGGCAAGGAAAAGTTCACATTCGAATCCAAGGCTGTTCCTGAAGATATCTACAACGACATCAAGGACTTCGCACACCAGATGGTTCGCGAAGCAGTTCTCACAGATGACAAGACAGTTCGCGACGTAAAGATGGCTGAAATCGGCGTTATGGTAAACGAACACTTCGCTGAAAAGTACCCGGAAAGCGAAGCTATCTTTGCAGAATGTCTCTACAAGCTTGAAAAGTTTGTTGTTCGCCGCTACATCCTCGACGAAGGCAAGCGTGTTGACGGCCGTTCCCTCACAGAAGTTCGTCCTCTCGCAGCAGAAGTAGGCATTCTCCCACGAGTACACGGTTCCGGTCTCTTCACAAGAGGTCAGACACAGGTTCTCACAACAGTTACACTCGGCACACTCCGTGACGCTCAGGAACTCGATACAATCTTCCCTGAAAAGTCCAAGAGATATATGCACCACTATAACTTCCCAGGTTATTCTGTAGGTGAAGCAAAGCCAACACGTTCCCCAGGCCGTCGTGAAATCGGTCACGGTGCTCTTGCAGAACGTGCTCTCGTTCCAGTTATCCCATCTGAAGAAGAATTCCCATACGCACTCCGCCTTGTTTCCGAAGTTGTTTCTTCCAACGGCTCCACATCTCAGGGCTCCATCTGCGGCTCTACACTTGCTCTTATGGACGCTGGTGTTCCAATCAAGGCTCCTGTAGCTGGTATCTCCTGCGGTCTTGTTGTTGAAGGCGACAGACACATCACATTCACAGATATCCAGGGCATCGAAGACTTCTTCGGCGATATGGACTTTAAGGTTGGCGGCACAAAGGCTGGTATCACAGCTATCCAGGTTGACATCAAGTGCGATGGTCTTACAATGGAAATCATCCGTGAAGCATTCGAAAAGACAAGAAACGCTCGTTACGACATTCTTGACGAAATCATGCTCCCAGCAATCCCAGAACCACGTAAGGAACTTTCCGACTGGGCACCAAAGACACTCCAGTTCAAGATCGACCCAGACAAGATCCGCGAAGTTATCGGTAAGGGCGGCTCTGTAATCCAGAAGATCACAGCTGACACAAATACACAGATGGACATTCAGGACGACGGTACTGTTACAATCGCAGCTATCAACAAGCACGACATCGCACGCGCTAAGGCAGCTGTTGACGCTATCGTTCTCGATCCAATCCCTGGCCAGATGTTCTACGGCAAGGTTGTTCGCATCATGAACTTCGGCGCATTCGTTGAACTCGCTCCAGGCAAGGACGGTCTTGTTCACATCAGTAAGCTCGAAAACAAGAGAGTTGAAAAGGTAGAAGACTCTGTAAACATCGGCGATATGACATGGGTTAAGGTCATCGAAATCGACGAAAAGGGCAGAATCAACCTCTCCCGTAAGGACGCTTACAACGACCTCGCAAAGCAGGCAGAAGAAAACAAGTAGTCGCTTCGCTCTCCCCATTGAGCAGGCTCAATGGGGTCCCCGATTTTCAGACTTTCCCACTATGGAAGATGTCATACTTTCAGCCAAATGAATTGGCAGAAAGCGGAAAGCCTGAGTGCTTCATTTAAGAAGCTATGGTGTCTGCGACGCTATTAAATAAAAACAATATAAAAGCCACTCGGATTGAGTGGCTTTTTCTTATGCTGTAGGGGACGGCGCTTGCCGACGTCCCGCCTATCAAATCGGACAATTCGTGAATTGTCCCTACGAAATATCCACGCCTCCCCTGTGCAAGGGGAGGTGTTTTTGTTTACAAAAACGGAGGGGTTGTGCGTAGGGGCTTAGTTTCCATGCCCGCCTGGAACTTTTATTTCTTTATCCAATGATACATAATTCTTCTGCTTCCATCTCTCTTTACAGTCAGCAGGCCGCAGCGTGTGAAGCCGTTCTTTTCGCAGCAATTCTGCATAGTGAGGTTATTCGGATGGGTGTCGATGCGGACATTATCCATTTTGCTCTTACAGAAGTTTATCGCCTCGACGAAAACGCCCTTGCGGCTGCCGTGGGATGCAATACGATGGACAGTGCCGTAAGGCTCGTCATTGAGCCAGCCACCCTCGTCAGGGTTGGCATAGAAAGGCTCTTCACGAGTCATAAACATGAATACGCCGTAAACATCGTCGCCCTCATAGCAGACGTAAAGCTCGCCACGCTCAATATCCTTGTCGAGCCATTCGTGGTAAGGCTCTGTTGTGCCCCACTGGTCAGGGTTGCCTGTTTTTCTCATATATTCGCGAGCATTGGCATAAATCTCATAAATGCGCGGAAGATCATCTCGTGTCGCCAAACGTATCATAGTATTCTCCTTTTTATTATGTAGTCATTTATGCCCTCATTATACCATATCAATATGGCATTTGTAAATACGGCAGAATTATAGCCTCCTCTTGTGAGAGGAGGGGGACCGCTTGCGGTGGAGGAGTAGTAACCATTCTTTGCTCAGCCCACAATTCTTCATTTAAGAACGGTTCCACCTCATCCACCATTCGGTGGTCCCCCGAAAATGGGGTCCCCGACGAGCCAGCTCGTTGGGGTATAAATCCCATTGGAGAAGGCTGTAAAAAAAGCCACCCTTACGGATGGCTTTCATTATTTTACAGTAAAAAGTCAAGGATTTCCTGCCATACGTCAAAGTCCTGCGCCGTCATTCTGTCCCAGTCCCACGATGCTACAAACTCCTCTTTCTCCTTCGGAGTCTTGAGCTTCTTCTTTGCCTTGGCCAGAGCCTCCTGATATCTGCCCAGATACTTTGCCGCATCCTCGGTGTAATTCGGATTATGCCCCTTATTCTGCTCAAGACGGAAACGGATGCCGCCCTTGCCCGAAAGACCCTTGTAAAGGGCATCGTAATGGCTCTTGTCACACATCTTATCGTCCTCCGAATAGATGAGAAGCGCCTTCACATTGGCCTTTTTCAGAGTATCGACCGCATTATAAGGGAAATAATCAGGGTTAGCTTCCTTTTCAACCTTGATTATGGAGTTGCGCCACAGCGCCATGACGCCGCCGAAATAGGAATCTATCAGCATTTCAGCCGAAACAAAGCCGGCCATAACGACGATTTTCTTTATATCAGGATGAATACCTGCGATATTGAGGGTGGAAAAGCCGCCCCAGCTGTGTCCGACGACAGAAATCTCCACATCGGCATACTTTGTATCGGCACGAAGCGCCTTTATGCAGTCATCAAGGTCACGAAGCGACTGTGTCATGCCGTTTGGAGTTTCGCCCTCCGATTCCATACAGCCGGTGTGGTCGTAGGAAAATACAGTGTAACCCGCCTTGCACAGCAGATTGATTTCCTTCATATATGCACGGTGACCGCCGCCGAAGCCGTGGTCGAAAATAATAAGACGGTTTTTCACAGGCTGTGGATACCAGTAAAAATACCCTCTCAGAGTGTGCCCCATGGACGATTTGAAATAATATGGGCGGTATGCCATATCGGGAAAATCGTTATGCGAGAAATAATGGGTCAGCCCCGTGTCATCACAGCGGGTGAAAAGACCCTGCTTGTAGAAACCGATTATCTGTTTTTCAAAAAGCATAGACGAATCTCCTTTGTTTGCAGTAATTTATGACTTGATTATAGCACAATATGGCCAAACGGTCAATGAAATAATTGCATCTGCAAAAGCCTTCCCCTCGAGGGGAAGGGGGACCGCTTGCGGTGGATGAGGTGTAGGACGAAGTCCGTTTATTCAATATGCCTCCGGCACCACCTCACCACCGCTTCGCGGAGCCTCTCCTCAAGGAGAAGCCTTCGAACAATCCCGTAGGGGAGGCGCTTGCTGCTCCCGCCTATCAAATGTGACTTGTCACACCTTAATTATTCGTTATTCATTATTCATTATTCACTGTTCATCTATTTCGGACGAGCAATGCTCGCCCCTACAAAATCGGTACGTCATAAATGCCAGCCCCTACAAAATCCGTCGGAGACACCTCGATTGCCCTAAGGCAATCACCCGCTCGAAGAGCGAATATGGAATGTGACTTGTCACACACAAGGGGTCCAGGGGTGTAACCCCTTGGTCACCGTGATCAAACTGCGTGATCAGTTTGCACTTTTTGGTTCTTTTGTGCGGACAAAAGAACCTGCCAGAGGCAGAACACAACTTTAGTTGTGACAAGAAGACTTTCAATTTTATAAAAACTTTATTCTGTAAGCGGTGCGTCGAGGGCGCCGCACCCTACAATTTTTCGGACGAGCAATGCTCGCCCCTACAAAATCCCGTAGGGGATGGCGCTTGCTGCTCCCGCCTATCCAATGCGATTCATCACACCTCACTTTTTCACTCTTACATCTTACTTATTACTTTCTCATCCCCCCTCTCTTTTCGCCAAAATACACAAACGTCCTTGTGTAAATTATATAAAAATATATAATTCCTTTTGTGCATCGTTGACCTTTCTTTCGATTCGTGCTACAATTATAATATTGTAAGTTCATGAAAGGAAGTGTATTTTCTTGGGAATCGTCCGCGATTTCTTCGGCACTCTCAGAGATGCCGGAAGCAACGTCCGTAAGTTTATGTTCTGCGTATTCTTAAACGGCGTTATCCTGTCCGCCCTCAACGTTATGCTGGGCATCCATTACAAAAACATCGGCCTTACAGAGGACGTTATCGGCACTCTTATGGCCCTCAAAACCTTCGGCTCGGCTATCGGCGCTCTTTCTGCCGTCGTCGTAATCGAAACTTTAGGCACACGCAAAGCGCTGACAACAGCCTTCATCACAATGGCGATCACAGGCTTCTGCTATGTAAACATCACATCCAGCATGCTGGTTATGCAGGTCACATCGCTGATTTTCGGCATCGCACAGGTTGTTTTCACAGTTTCTCAGGCTCCATTCTATAAAAATAACAGCGATGAGCGCACAGCTGTCGGCATTTTCTCCCTCAACTTTGTTATGAGCAATCTTGCAATGTTCTCGGGCAGCTATGTTTTCGGCTATCTTTCCGACGGCTTCGCCCTTCTCGGCGGCGAGATTTTCGGCTCACAGATGGCTCTCAACATCGGCTTTGCAGGTCTTCTCCTCGCCCCTCTCGCAATCGTACGCATTGACTTCGGCAAGGAGCATCGCCTCCAGAAGAATGAGCACAAGCCTACTCTCAAGGACTATGCCAACGCCATGAACAGAGACGCATGGATGTATATGGCGAAGAAGGCTCTCATCGGCATGGGCGCAGGTCTCGTCATCCCATATTTCAGCGTTTATATCAAGTACAGCCTCGGCGTTACAGACTCTGTCGTCGGCTCTATCATCGCATTCTCCCAGTTCGGTACAGTTTTGGGCGGCTTGCTCATCCCAAGCCTTTCCAAGCGCTTCGGCCGCGTAAAGATGGCGATTTTCTGCCAGCTTATCTCGATTCCGTTCCTCTATTCCATTTCGTATACACAGGGTATCGCAATGATGGCAATCAGCTTCTTCTGCCGCAATACCTTTATGAATATGACAAGCCCACTCTTGCAGACAATGGAAATGGACCTTGTTGCCCCTGAAAACCGCACAATTATGAGCTCGATGGCAACTCTTGCAGACAGCCTTTTCCGCGCTCTCGGCACACAGCTCGGTGGTATTCTTATGGTCAAGATTTCTTACGAATTCCCATACTATCTCACAATTCTTACATATCTTCTCAGCACACTTGTCATCTACTTCGTCTTCGGCAAGAACAAGAAGTACAGCGAATTGCACTAATAATCGCTTCGCTCTCCCCATTGAGCATCGAAATAATAACACAAAAGCCACTCACCCGAGTGGCTTTTATTTTTTGCAGCCTTCCCCTTGCCTCCCTCTGATGAGGGAGGTGTCACGCAGTGACGGAGGGAGCGAGCCTCCCCTGTGCAAGGGGAGGTGCCGAGTATGACGAGGCGGAGGGGTTGTCCACCTATTCAATGTGATTTATCACACCTTAATTCTTCACTATTCATTCTTCACCATTCACTAAAAAAGCTCCCCTTTCGGAGAGCTTTTTCCATTTATCCAACAAGATTTTTCTGTTTCCAGCCGCCCTTTCTCCATCTGAAGATGAAGCAGATGCCGCGGAAGATTTCGTCGGTCGCCTGAGCCAGCCATACGCCCACAAGGCCGAGACCGCACACAACGCCGAAAATATAGGAGAAGAGCACAGCCACGAGCCATGCCGAAATTACGCCCATCATAACAGGGAACTTGATGTCGCCTGCCGCCTGCAGACAGCGGACGAAGCAGATATTCAAGGCGCGTCCCTGCTCGAGCACAAGGTCAATCATCATAACCATTTTGCCCATCTTCAGCACCTCAGGGTCAGAGGAGAACAGGCCGAAGAAGAAGTCAGAAAACAGCACGATAATTGTGGATGCCACAAGGGAAGAGAGCATCGAAGCTCGCACAGTCTTCCATACACGCTTGTCTGTTTCCTCGATTTGTCTTGCACCCAGCATATGCCCAATCATAACCTGAGTTGCCTGAGCCAGAGCCGACGTGAGAATATATGTAACCATGGCAAGCATGGAAACGTAAACTTTTACAGTGATAGTCGTTGTGCCGAAAAGATTGATAAAGCCCATGATGACCACCTGCGAAAGGCTGTAAGCGAAGTTTTCGCCGGCAGACGGCAAGCCGATGCCAAGCTGTTTTTTGAACAAATCGACAGGGAAAGGCTTGAGAGTTTTGAAGTTAATGCCCTTTCCGACGCACTTTCTGAACATAAATATCATAAGCGATACGCCCACAAGACGGCTGACAGTTGTGGAGATAGCAACACCCGCAACGCCGAGAGCAGGGATAGGACCAATGCCGTTGATAAGTATCACGTTGCCGATGATGTTGAGAATATTCATCACAACATTGGCAATCATACTTTCCTTCATAAACTTATTGGAGCGGAGCAGAGCGGCAAAAGTCATACTCATCGCCTGCAGGAAAATGAAGGAGCCTGTCAGAATAATATAGATTTTCGCCTCAGGCAATACCTCGCTTGGCACACTCATAAGGTCGAAGAAAACGCCGTGGAAAAGGAAGATTATAAGGCTGATAGCAACAGAAATTACAAGGTTTACTATAACTGACAGCGAGTAAATCTGCTCAACCTTGTCCTCCTGCTTTGCGCCCTTGTACTGTGTGATAAGAATGATGGAAGCGGTGCACAGCACGTTGAATGCGAGGACGAGGAAGTTGAGAATCTGATTTGCGTTGCCGACAGCCGCAACAGCCGTCTGCGAATATTTGGAAATCATCATCTGGTCGATATTGCCCATCAGCATCTGCAGAATGAGCTCAACAAAAATCGGCCATGTCAGCGAAAAAAGTACGCCCGGACGTTTGAAAATAGCCATATTTTTCTCCTTTATGTAATGTATGATAATGTGTTAAATATTGCGGTACGTCATAAATGCCGTCCCCTACGCACATTCCCCTTGCCTCCCTCAGACGAGGGGGGTGGCTGAGCAAAGCGAAGTCGGGGGGGAGAGCGAACTCTGTCCAATCCGCCTCAGGCACTTTAATGCAACATGAATATTATATCGTCAAATGGCGGCCCTGTCAATTATGCGATGTGCAAAAGATTTTGAATTTCGGATGAATATTTCCCGCCTCCTCTTGCTAAACGCCCCCGTATATTGTATAATTTTAGCATTATAAACAGGAGAAATATACCCCTTTTATGAAGAATAATAAGATTTTCAAACGAATTTTTGCCACCTTTTCGGCAATTCTTATCATTTTTGCCCTTATTTTCCTTGTTTCCTACCTTGTGCGCTATACAAAGAGTTTCCACGCACTGAACTCAAATGGTGAGCGTGTGGTTTTCGACACTCAGGTCAGGGATATTGTGGGCAAACTTGACAGACAGCTTGCCATGGAAGGCTATAATATAGTGTCCCGCACGGTCGACAGCCCCGAAATCCACGGCGGCATTGAAATGATGGAGTACAACGGCGTTGGTATGCGCCTTATCAAGCTGACCGCCACTTACGCCAGACAGATGCAGGTCGTCAGCCACGAAAAGACCCCTTATCAGCAGCTGATTTATGGTCTTGAAGACAAAATCGGTCGCCTTCCCTCTGTATTTTATGCCCTCGACAAGGTCAAATATATCGGTGCCCGTGAGGAAGATGCCGAAACAGCCACAGTTGAATGCCGTTTTATGCTGGTGAAGGACAATAAGGACCGTATTTTCGGCGGCGATTATTACACATATGCCTGCACGATGGCTCGTAAAGATGTGTCGACACACAACTTTTATGACGAAGCAGGGCTTCTCATCGGCACACAGGAGCACATTAGTCTGCGCGAAAGCCGCAATTTCGTCGGTGACCTTGAATGGCTCAAAAGCAAAGCCTACAATAACTACGTTTCCCGAATGGAAATCACCAGTTCTTTTGAATGGTATGAATAATGTAAAACCACCCATAAGGGTGGTTTTTTAGGTTATAAGTAAAAGTGAAAAGTGAAGAAGTAAGGTGCCTGCGGCGCTATTTAACAGGCGGAATGTCATAC
>JAZUBN010000164.1:0-17522 GCA_045638565.1 Oscillospiraceae bacterium
CTGACGCTGACCGCCCGAAAGGGTTGTGAGATTTCTCTCAGCAAACTGCGTTACCCCTGCCATTTCCATGGCATTATTTACGATTTCTCTGTCTGCCTTGCGAAGCTTTCTCGGAAACTCAAGATATGGGAATCTGCCGTGGGAAACGAGAGAGCGCACAGAAACCGACGGCACTTCTCTGCTCTGAGGCAGAAATGCCACGATTTTCGCATGGTCTTTTATAGAAATGGCTTTCAAATCGGTATCTTTCCACAGAATTTCACCTTCCGATTTATTCAGGCCTGCGATAGCGCGTAGCAGAGTCGTCTTGCCGCAGCCGTTTCTGCCGATTATTGTCGTCACCTTGTTTTCAGGGAAATCTGCCGAAATATTGTGCAGAATCTGCTCGTTATCGAGGGTTACTTTAAGATTTTTAATTGTTATCATTTGTCTTCCCCCTTTTGCGGCTGATGAGCAGATAAATGAAGAACGGAGCGCCGAGGAATGAAAGGATTATGCCAACAGGAATTTCAAACGGTGCGAAAAGCACACGGGACAGAATGTCGCAGAAGAGCACAAGAATCGAGCCGAGAAGCATTACTCTTGGCATAAGAATTTTCACATCGCCGCCCCACAGTCTGCGTGCAATATGCGGGCAGATAAGGCCGACAAAGGAAATCTGTCCGCCGATGGCGATGGCAGCACCGACCAATACTGCCGATATCACAAGGGCGAAAAAGCGAACTTTTTTAACCGAAAGACCCAGCGAATGTGCCATATCGTCACCGAGAAGCATAACATTCAGCTCGCCCGAAATGAGAAGTGCCGAAAGAATTCCCACAAAGCCTAAAATTACGCTCCACGAGAGAGTATTTGCGCTGATGGCAGAAAGTCCTCCTATTGAAAAGCTGACCTTGCCCGAAACTGCATTGGGATAGAATGTAAGCAATGTATCTGAAAAGGCGTTGAAAAGTGCGCTGACCGCAACGCCTGAAAGTACGATGGTAAGGCGGCTTGCCCCTGTGCGTCTGCCGATTTCATAGACGAGGAGTGTTGCCGTAAGGGCGCCTAAAAATGCCATGACAGGCACGGCATAGAATGTGCTCGGCAGAAAAACCATTGCGATAAGGGCAAAAAATCCTGCACCCGCATTGACACCGATGACGCTCGGCCCTGCAATGGCATTATTGAGCACTGTCTGCAGGACTAAGCCTGCGCACGACAAAAAGGCCCCGATTGCAAGGGCAGAAATTGCCCTCGGAAGCCTGATATGCATTATTATATTGTACTGAGTGCCGCTTGTTTTGCCAAAAAGACTTTCCAACACAACAAGGGGCGATATTTTTACCGCCCCCATTGTTATGGAAAGTATAAATACAATTATAAGTGTCAGCGCAAGAAAAAGCACCGGCTTTGTGTTACTTTGTTTCACCATAGATTATATCGTAGATATACTGATAAGCCTCGCCCCATTTTGCGTTAGGCTTATAATGGAACATTTCCTTCGGAAGCTGAACAAATCTGCCGTTTTTCACAGCCGAAAGCTCATTCCAGGCAGGATTGCTCTCGAGATTTTCCTTAAGATAAGCCAGAGCCTTGGCATCATTGCCCATTGTTGTATAGAAAATGAAGTCAGGGTCGGCTTCGATTACCTTCTCCAGGCTTATGCCGTCAAGAAGTGTATCATAACGGTCGACGATGTTGTCACAGCCTAAATCCTTTAAAATTACGCCTGTGTGGTGGTCGTCGCCCTTGGCCTTGATATTTGTCGTCATAGCGCGCATATAAAGGACTGTCGGTCCTTCCTTGCCCTTTGCCATTTCGATAACTTCAAGAGCCTTTTCCTTTGCGTTTTCCGCATTCTTTGTAAATGCATCCTTATCACCTGTAAGATTTGTCATAATCTCCATAGCGGAAAGGTAATCATCAAAGAACTCCACCTTGAAAAATGCATTGTTTATGCCCATACTGTCAAGACTTTCGGATAATGCCTTATGCTGCTCGGTATCGGCAGCGAGGATGACAAAGTCAGGCTCAAGGCTTACGATAGTCTCAAGGTCAGGCTTATGTGTTGTTTCACCCACGATGGTGACGCCTTCCATATTCAGCTCTCTGTCTTCAGGAGCATCGGCTGTAACGCCTGTAAGACGTCCGCCTGCAAGCTCCCACATTTCAGCAAAAGAGCCGGAAAGGACGACAACCTTCTGTGGATTTTTGTCCATGGAGATTTCTCTGTCATGGGCGTCTGTAAATGTGTATGTATTATTTTCGGCTTCTGTCGTTTCAGTTGCAGCAGTTGCCTGGGTTGTGCTCTCTGTCACGACCTCCTTGCCGCTGCAGGCAGCAAGATTAAACAGCGCACAAAGAGCGAGAACGAGCGCTAAAAGTTTTTTTAGCACTTTGCACCGCCGACAGTTTCGATAGCGAGGATATCTTCCTTTCTATCGAGGATTTCATCGGAAATAAGGATTTCCTGAACCTTTTCCCAGCCGATTCTTTCAACTGTATCGGAAAGACGTTCGCCGGAAATGCCCTGTTCCTTGAAGAAGAGGATTGTCTTTTCGATAACCTTCATTACTTCTTCTTCTGTGAAGAGCTTGTCAAGAGCTGTACCGAGACGGATTCTCTTGCCCCAACGGCCGCCGATGTATACCTTGTGCATTACTGTGCCGCCTTCGATAGCATTGAATGGGCACTTGCCAACGCAGACACCGCAGTTGTTGCAGTCTTCAGGAATAACGAGCTTGCCGTTTTCAACCTTTGCAATCTTAAGTGGGCAAGCATCAACAGGACCGCAGTTTGCGCAGCCGCGGCACTTTTCAGCATTGAACTGAGGAACCTTAACGCCAACAACGCCGAGGTCGTTGAGTTCTGGCTTTACGCAGTTGTTAGGACAGCCGCCTACGCCGATCTTGAACTTGTGAGGAAGAACAACTTCTCTCCAGCCCTTATAGAATTCTTCGTGGATTTTAGCAGCAAGACCCTGTGTATCGATGTTGCCGTACTGGCAGATTGTACCCTTACAGGAAACAACAGGACGAACCTTAGCGCCTGTACCGCCTGTGGACATACCTTCCTTCGCAACATGAGCCTTTACAGCAGGGATATCCTGGAACTTGATGCCTGGGATTTCAACTGTAAGACGGGATGTGAAGCTGAGCTTGCCGTTGCCGTACTTTTCAGCTACTTCAACAAGGTTCTTCATCTGATTTGCTGTGAGAACGCCGTTAACTGTGATAACGCGAACTGCAAATGTGCCGTCCTTGCTGTTGAGGAAGCCCTGAGACTTAACCATCTTGATCTGCTGAGGAGTGAGATTCATAGTATTTTCTCCTTTTCAAATAATTTTTTTGTATTTTTAATTTAAATATACGTAGCGAATGGGTAAAGATATTGTCCTACCCGAATTTTTCCGCTTTGTAGCGGAGTTTGCCCTTTTTGCTTGTGCCTGTTATTTCAAGAAAATGGGCCTTGCCCTTGCCTCTGAGATTGAGCTTGTCCCCTTCGGCAATTTCCTTGTCAGGCTTTTTGCATTCGTAGCCGTTGAGGATAAAACGTCCCTGGTCGATGGCTTCTTTGGAGAGTGTGCGGGACATTCCCCATATTTCAGCAATGACACAGTCGGCACGGAGGGAAGAAATAGAGCCTGTTTTGATTACGCCTTGTGATAATCCCGTGTTGATTTCACCGTGAGTTATCACATTTACTTCGATTTCCTTGCGGCCTGCCCTTGAAAAATGGGTAAGGATGAAATCCTTTATCTCGGGCAGCACAACGATATCTGCGCCATTTTCGTGGACGAAGATATCTCCCACAGTTTCACGCACGATGCCAAGACCCATAAGCGAGCCGAGATAATCGCGGTGTGTGAGGGTATCTTTAGGCGACTTTGTGCATCTTATAAGAACAAGAGCCTCTTCCTTCAGGTCATCGACTTCAAGGTAGTCGGGCGCGAAAATACATATTTTGCGCTCAGCTTCATCATCGATGCCGAAAAAGGCATAATCTGTTATCTTTAACTTGCGTGCAAGATTTTCGCACATCCCCGCCTGCGCAGGAGTGAGAAACTTTGTGAAAGCGGGAATATTCTTCGTGCTTCGCGCCTGCTCTTTGTCCAAAAATAAGCGCAGGACGGCAACATCCTCGTCATTCTGAGCGAGGGATGCGATAAGGCTTCGCTTATCCATTTGTTACACGTTCAACATACTCTTCGTATGTGCAGGAATAGTCCTTGATTCTGCCGTCAGGCTGGATATCGATAATGCGGTTTGCGATTGTCTGGACAAATTCATAGTCGTGGGAAACGAAAATTACATTGCCAGGGAATGCACAGAGACCCTTGTTGACAGCTTCGATACTTTCAAGGTCGAGATGGTTTGTAACCTGGTCGAGAAGCAATACATTGGAGCCGAACATCATCATACGGGACAGCATACAACGCACCTTTTCACCACCGGAAAGCACCTGTACATTCTTGAAGATTTCTTCGCCCGAGAAGAGCATTCTGCCCATAAAGCCACGGAGATATGTTTCAGAAGTGTCCTTGGAATACTGACGCATCCAATCGAGGATGGAAAGCTCACAGCCTTCAAAGAAGGATGTGTTGTCCTGTGGGAAGTAGGAACGGGATGTGGAAACGCCCCACTTTACTGTGCCTTCATCAGGCTTGATTTCTTCGGCAAGAATCTTCATAAGAGTTGTATTTGCGATGTCGTTCTGGGAAACGATAGCAACCTTGTCATTCTTATTGAGAGAGAAGCTTACATTGTCAAGCACCTTTACACCGTCGACAGTATGGGAAACGCCCGAAACTGTGAGGATATCCTTGCCCACTTCTCTGTCCTGAGAGAAGCCGACGAATGGATAACGGCGGGAGGAAGCAGGAAGTTCTTCCGGTGTGAGCTTTTCCAGCATCTTACGGCGGGAAGTAGCCTGCTTGGACTTGGACTTATTAGCAGAGAATCGTGCGATGAAGTTTTCAAGTTCCTTGATCTTTTCTTCAGCCTTCTTGTTCTGATTCTTGATGAGATTCTGAATCATCTGGGAAGATTCATACCAGAATTCGTAGTTACCGACATACATCTTAATCTTGCCGTAGTCGATATCGACGATGTGTGTACATACAGTATTGAGGAAGTGACGGTCGTGGGAAACTACGATAACTGTGCCTTCATATTCCATAAGGAAGTCACAAAGCCATTCTGTCGCAGCAAGGTCAAGACCGTTTGTAGGTTCGTCGAGGAGAAGAACGCCAGGATTGCCGAAGATTGCCTGAGCGAGAAGCACCTTAACCTTTTCCTTTTCGGAAAGGGAGCTCATCATTGTGTAAAGAATGTCTTCGGAAAGACCGAGACCCTGAATAAGGCGGGATGCGTTGCTTTCTGCTTCCCAGCCATCCTGTTCAGCGAAGATTTCTTCAAGTTCAGCAGCCTTGAAGCCGTCTTCTTCGGAAAAATCCTCCTTCATATAGAGGGCATCCTTTTCCTTCATTGTGTCATAGAGCAGCTTGTTGCCCATGATGATAGTGTCAAGAACTGTGTATTCCTCGAATGCGAAGTGGTCCTGCTTGAGAACGGACATTCTCACGTTTGGAGCGAGAATGATGTCGCCGCGAAGAGGCTCACGGACACCGCAGAGAATCTTGAGGAATGTGGATTTGCCGGCGCCGTTTGCGCCGATAACGCCGTAGCAGTTGCCCGGTGTGAATTTAAGGTTAACGTCCTTAAAGAGAGTCTGCCCATCAAAACCATGGGTAAGCTCAGAAACAGTAATCATATATATCCTCCGTAAATTATATTATTTCATAGCGGATGAGAAGTCTTTTCATCGCCCCAAAGGCGCATACTCCTCCATTATTACTATTATATCACAAATCGGCACGCTTTTCCACTATTAAATATCATTTTACCATTTCCATCCATAAATTGCAATTTATATATTTTTATATATCTATAAGATAAAATTATGGATGTTGTGTCATTCTGAACGAAGTGAAGAATCTCCTTCGGTTTGCAAAACCCATCGTAGGGGCGGGTTTCCATGCCCGCCCGCAGAAAAGCTGTATCGCAGAATTTTTTATCCGTACATCATTTTTTCGCCTGTTTTTGTGCCATGATCCGATGCCTTTTGATTGTTTTTCAACTTTTTATTACAAAATATCATTGAATATCCCTGTTCTGATATGTGTATTTTAACTTTCAAAGACAAATATAAGCACTGCACAAAAAGGTATAAATAACTTCATTTATTCGGTCAATGGATTTTTAAATACAGATGTGATATAATTTTATCAATAATTAAGAATGTCCCCTACATATTTTGTAGGGTGCGGCGTCCCCGACGCACCGCAGACAGTTTTTGAAAGGAGTCCGTTATGAAAAAGATATTGAAAGCGTTGCTTACCTATTCTCTCGTTATTTCTGCAGTTTTCCTCGTATTTGCGATGTTCAACCGGGACGAAGGAATGTTCACCACATACAATATAATGAGTGGTCTTGCATACGGCGGACTTCTCGTTTTTATAGTTTTCGGATTTCTTAGTAAAAACGGAAGTCACGCCATGACAGTTGCCCCGATGCATCTTCCGGCCAACCGCTCACACGGTCTTCCGCTCAACTTTAGGTCAATTTTTTCAGTTCTTGTTTTTGAAAGCGCCGCTAAAGATGTAATGGACGCTATGAAAAAGCCTGTTCAGACCCATTCGAAAAAAGAGTATATTACAGAGAATGAAGACCCTGTTCTTCTTAAAATCATTCTTTTCGTGCTTCCGTTTGTCGTCGGCATAGGCTCAATGGTAGTTGGAGTTATGTGGCTGATAAACTGGTAATCGGGACATTATAAATACCGTCCCCTACATATTTTTTGAAAGGAGTCCGTTATGAAAAAGATAGTTATTGTTCTGATTCTTATTGCAGTTATTGGTGCGGTATTTATTGGACGGTATGACAATATGTTCAACACTGTCGCTGAAATTTTCAATAAATATTCCGTTGAAGCTGTTATTGATGGCGAAATAGTCACACGCAATTTCCTCATCAAACACGCAACTCCGCTCGATATTGTTAGATCTTATAATATAATCAATAGTGACGGTGAAGATGCGTTTTCTCAGAAGCTTGTTGAAAAGTATCAGGCTGAAATTGAAAATGCCGAAAAAATACGCCTTGTCACACGAATACCGATGCTCAACCAGCTTGACGAGCCATTGAGAACAGATATTTACCACGATGGAATAAAAAATCAGTTGCTGGATATTTTTGAAAAGCCTGACAGATATATCATAACCGATACATACGAAACTGATATAACCAACGATTTTCTCAACAGAACACTTGACGCATATAATACCGGCGACTGGGCTTCGATTTTTGCCTACATTCGACAGCTTGGCTTCTACAGCATTTCCACAAAGTAATTTCAGAAAGGAACCAAAATGAAACTTTTATTTAAGCAGAGGCTTTTTTCCTGGTTTGACAGTTATGACATTTACAACGAGCATGGCGAGACGGTTTATACCGTCAAGGGTGAGCTTGCCTGGGGGCACAAGCTGAACATTTACAATGCAAACGGCGTACACGTAGGCACTGTCAAGGAGGAGATTTTCACCTTCCTTCCCCGCTTCAAAATTATAATCAATGGCAAGGAAATGGGCTGTATACGCAAGGAATTCACATTCTTCAATCCTGTTTTCACCCTTGATTTCAAAAACTGGACTGTTGAGGGCGACTTTTTTGACTGGGATTATGAAGTCACCGACGGCTATGGACACACTATTATCACAGCATCACGACAGCTCAACTGGACAGATACCTTTGTTATCGAATACGACGACAAGGCAAACGAACTGACCGCGCTGATGATTGTTCTTGCCATCGACGCGGCAAAGTGTTCGCAGAATAAATAAAAATTGTGTAGGGTACGGCATTTATGACGTACCGCGGGATTGCGTGAACCGAAGGAGATTCTTCGGCTTTGCCTCAGAATGACATGATATTGCGGGAGGGCGCAGAGACCCTCCCCTACAAATATTGCAAAAATTATGCCGAAAATTGTAATATGATTGTAACTTGACTTTGGGGTATAGTCATTATATAATAGTAACTGCAGAAATAATTCACGAAAGGATGGTGCGAAATATGGATAAGAGTGGTACAAAGCAGATCGCGGCTAACCGTAAGGCGTACCATGACTATTTCGTCGAGGATAAGCTTGAAGCCGGTATCTCCCTCAAGGGCACAGAGGTTAAGTCTCTCCGCGCAGGCACAGTCAGCATGAAGGACTGCTTCTGTCAGGTGAAAAACGGCGAGCTTTTCGTCTATAATATGCACATAAGCCCATACGAAAAGGGCAATATCTTCAACACAGACCCTATGAGAGTGCGCAAGCTTCTCGTTCACAAGCGCGAGATTCTGAAATTGCAGCAGCAGGTTATGCAGAAGGGCATGGCTCTTGTGCCGCTGGCGCTCTATTTTAAGAATTCAAAGGTAAAGCTTGAGCTTGGCATCTGCCGAGGCAAGAAGCTTTATGACAAGCGTGACAGCGCCGCAGAACGCGACACAAAGCGCCTTATCGAAAGAACGTTGAAGGACAGATAAACAAAAAGCTTCAATGAAGCACCGCATACAAAGATTTTGACGAATTCATTTCGGCAAAATCGGTACGCACTGATATGAAGAACCGTTCTATAAAACGGGGACCCCATTGAGCCTGCTCAATGGGGAGATATATACGGGGGCGTAAAGGTTTCGACGGGGATTTTGAAGTATGTTAAGCGAGCAGAGGGGGCGCGCCCTCTATAAAACGCACACTTATAAATTAACTAACAAAACAACATTAGTTGCTGCTTAATTAAGCGGCCGTCCGGTCGGTAGGGCTACGAACCGATGTCAGGGCGTGGAACAGTAGCGTCCGTGAGTGTATAAAGCTTTGAATACGCCACGCATCATGAAGCTACCAAGCTGTATAGTCCGGCAGTTGACGATACAGCGAGGGAATGTAAAAAGCTGCCTACGCTCGTAGAAAGATGTATGGATAGGTTTTCGGACAGGGGTTCGACTCCCCTCGCCTCCACCATGAAAATAAACACCACTTGGTTTTCGTCAGGTGGTGTTTTTATTTTCCTTCTCCTTGCTTTTTATTATAATATAGTGTAAGATGAATATATAAACAATTCAGAACAGCGAGGTAAACACTATGAAAAAACTGCTTGCGCTCACTCTTGCCGCTATAATGACATTTTCCATGCTTGTCACTCCGGCAAGTGCATTTTATGTAGGTATTGTATCCAGTTCATATCACCCTATCACAGGTGAACTGATCAAAATGGAACTTCTTGTAGAAAATGAAAATGGCGGCTTTGACAGGCTTCCTGTTTTTGACGAAAACGGCAACCAGCTCTATGTCCAAGTGGGCAAAAACGAATGGGAAAAGCTTGACACTCCACTTCCTGCAGAAGAAGTGGCACGTCAGCAGGCCGAAGCTGAAAAGGCTGAAAAGGCCGCAACTGCCAAAAAGAAGGCCGAGATGGAAAAGGCTTACAAAATTAAAATCACCGATGCTTATGCCACAAACACTTCTGTTCTTGATGAGCTTGAATATCATATCAAGCTTATTCCTGAGGTTTTACGCGAAAAGGCCGCTGCCCAGATAGCTAAAAAGGGTAAAACTCTCAAAATTGACGACTTCACCAATGGTGATATGAGTATGGCAGGCTATGCCGGCTATTATACATCTGGCGAAGTGGCAATTTATCTTATGAGCACTTCTGCATACGTACACGAATACGGTCATTTTATCTTTATGACTGCCCTTCCTCAGCTTTATAATTCTTCCACTTTTAAGAATGAATGGAATGCTCTCAAGGGCGGCGAAGGTCCTACTCACGTTACTGCTTACGCCGAAACCGATTATCAGGAAGACCTTGCTGAAACATTCAGCTATATGATGTCAAATCCTCTGTATATCAGAAGTTTATCTGTTGAATATCCTGACTGTCTTGTTGTCAAAAAGGCAAATCTTATGCGCGACACATTGTGCAAGGCCTTCTCCATTGATAAATCTGTCTTCCCAGAGCTGACACCAAGCGTGCCAAGCCCATGGGCAAAGGCTGAAATTGAAGAATATCAGCGTGTTTTGGGCGGCAGTGAAAATGGTGTTGTACCATATCCGGGCGACGCTCACTCAACAGGCTATCAGAAGCCTGCAACACGCCTTCAGTTTGTATATTCCATATCGGAAGATATGATTCGCAACCTGTATCTTTCTCGTTACTTCGGCAATATGAGCTACGATGAATTTGAAAAGAAATGGACTCCTGCTGTAAAGCAAGTAAGTGACGGATATGATATTCCGTTCACTGACATCCGCTCTATGAACCATTACTATCTCGTGCGCGCCGTCAACTCCATGTATGTAAACGGCGTTATCAACGGCAAATCCGAAACAATTTTCGATCCTTACGGACAGATTACACGTCAGGAAGCTGCGACAATTCTTTACAGACTCTGCAATGCTCTTGGCTATAAGCTTCCAAAGGGCAATGCCGATACTTTTGCCGATTCCGCTAAAATCGCTCCTTGGGCAAAGGATGCAGTTGCCGCTGTCAGCGCAGCAGGCATTATGAACGGAGTAGGCAATAATAACTTCGACCCTACTGCAGTTTATTCCTGCGAACAGAGTGCCCTTACTCTCCTTCGCACATACAAACTTCTTACAAAGTAAATCGAAAGGAAGTAAACCATGAAGAAACTATTTGCACTGCTTCTGGCATTTTCCCTTACTGCATCGATGTTTGTCGTGCCTGCAGGTGCATTTCACGTGGACCACGTGTCCTATTCATTTGATTTTTCCACAAACACAGAACGAATTGAAATGCTTCACATAGAAAAGGAAGACGGGCTCATCGAAGATATTCCTGTCTATGATGAAGAAGGCAACCAGCTTTATATTCAGGTAGGCGAAAACGAATGGGAAAAGCTTGACGATCCTATCTCTGCCGATGAAGTAAATAAAAATAATGCAGAAGAGCAGGCCGCCGCTCAAAAAGCACTCAAGCAAAAGAAGGCCGAGCTCGAACGCACTTATAACGTCAAAATTGCTGACGACTACGCTCAGCATATAGCCGGTCTTGAAGACCTTGAATACCAGATCAAGTTCATTCCTTCGGCTTTGTATAAAAAAGTTGATACACAGCTTACTAAGATGGGCAAGAAGCTCAGTATTGTCAGCATGACAGACAACAATTCTCATATGCAGAGCGGTTACGGTGGTTTCTATACACCTGCAAAAGTGCAGATCGAAATGAATCCGTATGTTGCCTATGCCCCATTCCCTCACGAATATGGCCATCTGATTTTCATGACAGTCCTGCCTCAGCTTTACAGCTCTTCCACTCTGCAGAAGGAATGGAATGCTCTCAAGGGCGGTGAAGGACCTACTCACGTTTCCAACTATGCGAAAACTGCCTACAGTGAAGACCTTGCCGAAACCTTTGATGCTCTTCTTACCGGCTATGGCGACGGCTGTGGCGAAATCAAAACGCTTGCTCTCGAACACCCTGACTGTCTTGTTATTAAAAAGCTCGACTATATGCGTGATCTTCTCTGCAAGGCTTTCTCCATTGATAAGTCTGTCTTCCCTGAGCTGACACCAAGTGTGCCAAGTGCATGGGCAAAGGCTGAAATCGAAGAATACCAGAATATTCTCGGCGGCAGCGAGCAGAGTGTTGTCCCTTACAAGGGCAATTCCCACGCAACAGGATACCAGAAGCCTGCAACACGTCTTCAGTTTGTATATTCCATACATGAGGATATGGTGCGTAATCTGTATTATTCCCGTTATTTCGGCGGCATGAGCTTTACAGAATTTGAAAAACAGTGGCGTCCGGCTCCACAGAAGGCAAACGGCAAATATCAGATTCCATTTACCGATGTGGACCAGTCTGTTATTTCCAATACAGGCATCCTCGCCATCCATTCCATGTACACAAACGGCGTAATCAATGGCAAGTCGGCAACTACTTTCGACCCTTACGGACAGATTACACGTCAGGAAGCGGCGACTATTCTCTATCGCCTCTGCAATGCTCTTGGCTATAAGCTTCCAAAGGGCAATGCCGATAATTTTGCCGATTCCGCTAAAATCGCTCCTTGGGCAAAGGATGCTGTTGCTGCTGTCAGCGCAGCAGGCATTATGAACGGCGTTGGCAATAATAACTTCGACCCAACTGCAGTTTATTCCTGCGAACAGAGTGCTCTCACTCTCCTTCGCACATACAAACTTCTTACAAAGTAAAAATCTACCGAAAAAACGGCTTGTTTTCACAGGCCGTTTTTTACTTTCTCTCATAATTTTTCTTTCTCACATTTTCAACTTTTTGTTGACATATAATCCTCAAAGTGCTATTCTATTATCATGGGGGAGAAGTTTTCCTCATAAAAGTTCAGTTTATTTATATTCGAAAAATAGAAGGAGTGTTTTACACATGGAATTGATCTACAAGGGCAAGACAAAGGACGTTTATAAGCTTCCTAACGGCAATGTTAACCTCAAGTTCAAGGACGACGTTACAGGTAAGGACGGCGTATTTGATCCAGGTGAAAATTCTGTTGGTCTTACAATCGACGGTATCGGCAAGGCAAATCTCGAAACATCTGTTTACTATTTTGAACTTCTCAAGAAGGCTGGCATCAAGACTCACTATGTAAGCGCTGACCTCGAAAACGCTACTATGGAAGTTCTCCCAGCTACAGTATTCGGCAAGGGTCTCGAAGTTATCTGCCGTCTCGTTGCAACAGGCAGCTTCATCCGCAGATACGGTGAATACATCGAAAACGGCACAAAGCTCGAAGGCGGCTATGTTGAATGCACATTCAAGAACGACGCTAAGGGTGACCCACTCGTAACAAGCGAAGGTCTCGCAGCTCTCGGCGTTATGAGCGAAGAAATGTTCAAGAGCATGAAGGAACAGACACTCAAGATCACACAGATCGTTGCTGACGACCTCAAGTCCATCGGCCTCGACCTCTGGGATATCAAGTTCGAATTCGGCTACAACAATGACGAAGTTATCCTCATCGACGAAATCGCTTCCGGCAATATGCGTGTTTACAAGGGCAACGAAATCGTTGATCCAGTTGAACTCACAAAGCTCATCCTCAACAGATAAGATATTACTTATAAGAAAAAGCTCCGTTTTTACGGAGCTTTTTTGTTTTTAGTATGCAATTTTCACGAACTGCTCGAAATCTTTTACAAATTCGAGCAATCCTTTGCTGTGCAGAGCAACAAACAAAGCCGCTGCTCTCGCCTGACAGTTTTTACTTTTTTCCGGACTGAATTCGATATCTGTGAAGCTGTCATACTTCATCAATTCATCGGCAAGCTCTTTATTTTCCATAAGGGCACTTATGTAGAGCCAATCATAGAATGCTGTTGTGGGAACGAGAGGATAATCCTTGCCTTCGAATGAAAATCCGCGGAGTGCGCCCGAGGTTTTAAGACGGCCGTCCCCCTTTGCCGCCCTTGAAGTGCCGAGATAGAGGTCTATGTACGGTCCGCCTACGGCAAAGACCTTTGAGCCCTGATAAATGCACTCGACAGGGACATACTTTCCGATGGATGGGACATATTTTTTGAGGTTGAATGCGCTCAGCTTGATACCGAGCGGGGTGAGAGACTTGGAAGATATTTCGAGTATGTTTTTCTCGGGGAATCTTCGTTTTAACCCTTCGTGGATAGCCACGATGTTCTTCTGTTTCTAACTTGGCGCAAGGCCTTTGTTCCATACGAATTCCACAGGGAAAACGTCTACGTGATGTGCCTTACTGCTTGCTGAAAATACCGGTCTGTTTGCCATAGTTACACTTCCTTTCTTTTTAGGCAATGATTACTTTTCTGACAACCAAACCCCTGAAATTGAGTTGGGGTGCTATTATACTGCTAAAAATATCATTTGTCAAGTGGAAGTTTCGCTTTTTGATGCAGACTTGCACAAGTTGAATATATATGATAAAATAATAATATACACCTATTCGCTCCCCTGAAAAAGGAGGTAACCATGAAACAGTTTTTGCGATACTTTGTGCTTATTGCGGTGATTGCTGCTGTCAGCATTACGGCTTTCAGCCTGATTGAAAACCGCAAAATATCCCTCGGCTCTCTTCTGCCCGATGATTTCACCGATGTGACTGCACTTCACATTAAAAACGGCACGCAAATTGCCGCCGTCGGTACTCTCCATCACGAAACACTCGATCCTATCAAACTTTATAAACAAACTCTCAACTACATCAAAGTCAAAA
Source organism: Oscillospiraceae bacterium (assembly GCA_045638565.1). GTDB lineage: Bacteria > Bacillota > Clostridia > Oscillospirales > Butyricicoccaceae > SIG471. The sequence continues at coordinate 14,280 of JAZUBN010000164.1, forward strand.
AATACGATACCGAAATCGACGGACACTTCAGCGATGACTACTATATTATCAATCTCGATGACGAAAGACTGATTATTTTTGATGATGATACAGTGCTTGTTTCCAAAAATGGAGTTTACTCAAAATATGTCTTTGTCGACCATTCTCTTAATCTTATCGGTAATCGTTTTGTATGGAGGTAGCCTATGAAAAAGCAAAAATCATACAAGTGGCATTTTATCATAGCTATCAGCCTTCTCCTGATTATTTTTGCAGGACTTATTCTGAGAGAGAATATATTTTTCGGCGTAAGTCACTACGTGGAAAAGGCTATCGAGGAATCGGGACTTGATGTGAATGAAGTTTTCATATCCTGCTCCAGATATGACTCCATCAAATTGGAAGGCAATGAAATAGACCGTTTTATAAAAGCACTTGACTATATCAAGGTTAGAAAATTAGGTCAGTTTGACCGCATTGACTCTCTTAACGGCAATGCCAAATACCATTGGGTGCTTGGCAGCAGGTCTTTTGATGTTACAGGCGCATATCCGTCAATAAAAATTAACTTCAACTCGTCAAATGGACGCGTTACCAGCATTAACATACGTGAATCGGAAAGCCTGTCTATCGGCAATGTAGGCTCTTTCTTCATCAAAACTCCTGTCTATGCCGATGATATCTTCGCATTAGCTCTGGCGAGCAAAAACTAAAGAAAAAGACAAGGCGATGAGCCTTGTCTTTTGTATTATGTCATTCTGTGTAGGGGATGGTGCTTTGCAACATACCGCGGTACGTCATAAATGCCGTCCCCTACATTATACTTATGCGGTTATGCCTTATTGAAATGTTCCTTGCCGACGCGGCAGAGCGGGCAACGGAAGTCAGCGGGCAGACATTCAAACTTTGTTCCCACCGCTACGCCCATTTCCGGAATGCCGAGGGCTTCGTCATAAGTCCAGCCGCAGATGCCGCAGGCATACTTTTCGCCTTCGCCGACTGCAACTTCACAGGCATTTTCTCCACATTCTGTACAAAGTTCCTTTGCGAGAGCTTCAAGCTGAGCCTTATTTTCATCGCTCATAGCCGACATAATTTTTACATTATTTTCAGCGTAAACGAAATTCTTGCTCTTTTCAAGCATAGACTTCATAACCTTTGCCGCCATAGGCGCCCATGAGCCATTTTCGATGAAGGCAACTGTGCGATTCTGGAAATTACGCTCTGTCAGATGGTCGATAAACTGACGCATGAATGGGAAAATATCACCATTATATGTTGTTGTAGCAAGAACAAGCTTGCTGTAACGGAATGCATCTTCGACAGCCTCAGCCATATCACAGCGTGCAAGGTCTACGAGATTTACATTCTGTGCGCCCAGCTTGTTAAGCTGTTCTTCCAGATATTCCGCCGCCTTCTTTGTGTTGCCGTAAACTGAAGTATATGCAATAAGCACGCCCTCGTCCTCAGGACGATAGGATGACCAGATATCGTAAAGATTCAAGTAATGACCGAGATTTTCAGTTAAAACAGGGCCGTGGAGAGGGCAGATTTTTGCGATATCAAGGGCTGCTGCCTTCTTGAGGAGAGCCTGCACCTGTGCGCCGTACTTGCCGACGATACCGATATAATAGCGGCGTGCTTCGCAGTCCCATTCTTCCTCGATATCCAAAGCGCCGAATTTGCCGAAGCCGTCTGCCGAGAAAAGCACCTTATCCAGGGCATCATAAGTGACGATGACTTCAGGCCAATGGACCATAGGCGCTGTCACGAATGTCAGCTCGTGCTTGCCGAGATTGAGCTTTGAACCTTCGTTTACCACAACCTGCTTTTCAGCAAAATCTGTGCCGAAGAAATTCTTCATCATACCAAACGCCTTGGCGGAAGAAACAATTTTTGCATCAGGATATTTTTCAGCAAAGTTTTTGATATTTGCCGAATGGTCTGGCTCCATATGCTGAACGATGAGATAATCAGGCGCTTTGCCTTCGAGAGCCTTATTGATATTATCAAGCCACTGCTCTGTAAATCGGACGTCGACAGTATCCATAATGGCAATTTTTTCGTCAATGATGGCATAGGAATTGTAAGCCATGCCGTTCGGCACGATGTACTGTCCTTCAAAAAGGTCAATTTCGTGATCGTTGACACCTATGTAAATAATATCGTTGGTGATACGCATAATAAAATACCCCCTGATTTTAATTTATTTACCTATATTATATCCTATTTTGCCCTCATTTTGCAATAGAAAATTTAGTCAAGAATACGTCCGTCTGTGGAAATCGTCACTATCTGCCATGGAATAAACTTTCCCGATGCCATAAGCGCCTTCTTCACGGCATTTTCAAGTCCGCCGCAGCAAGGCACCTCCATACGCACCACCTTGACGCTCTTAATGTTGTTATTTGCAATTATAGCTGTAAGCTTTTCCGAATAATCAACCGAATCCAGCTTAGGGCATCCGATAAGTGTGATGTGATTCTTCATAAAGTCCTGATGGAAATTGCCGTAGGCAAAAGCCGAGCAGTCGGCGGCGATGAGAAGATTTGCACCGTCAAAATATGGCGCATTGACAGGCACGAGCTTAATCTGACATGGCCACTGAGCAAGACGGCTTGGATTTTCCTGTGTCTTTACAGGCGCATTTTCCTCTCTCATAATGGCTTTTGCAGCCTGACCAGGGCACACGAAAGGCTTTTTACCCTTTTCTGCCTGAGCCTTTTTAACAGCCGCTTCATCATATGCAGGCGCTTCGCGCTCTTCAAATGTGATGGCATTCACAGGGCAGGCTGGAAGACAATCGCCCAGACCATCACAGTAGTCCTCGCGTGTCAGCTTCGCCTTGCCGTCTATCATTTCGATAGCACCTTCGTGGCAGGCATTTGCGCAAAGGCCACAGCCGATGCACTTTTCTTCATCTATCTTTATAATTCTGCGTATCATATTAAATCCTCCTTGATTTTATGATACTATTATAGTATAATTACAGAAACAAGTCTGTTGAATTTTCAACAAAATGAGGAATACTATGAAAAAATATTTGGAAACTTTACTTTCCTGCTCCCTTTTTGCAGATATCTCCCCCGACGATATTTCCCCAATGCTCGCCTGCCTCGGAGCCAAGGTGGATTTTTATGACAAACGATACACAGTATTTCCCGAAGGCAGCCACGGCAAGTATATCGGCATAGTACTGAGCGGCTCGGTGTGCATTGAGCAGACCGATATTTACGGAAACCGAAGCATCCTCAGCGTAGCCGG
>JAZUBN010000165.1:0-12463 GCA_045638565.1 Oscillospiraceae bacterium
AGGCGTCTATTTAATCCCGTAGGGTGCGGCGCCCCCGACGCACCGCCTGCAAAATCCCTACATCGTCAATGTGCCTGTCTCATCCTCAATGAGAATGAGCATATTTTCCATTTCGCCTGTCATGGCATCGACATACACCAATAATCTCTGCCCATCTTCGGTACGGCACAGGAATTCATAGCAGAAAACTTCGTTTTCGCCGCTTGTCGGCACGATAGCCATAGCATCCTCGATTACCTCAAGGTCATCGTCAAGCTCGTCCATAGCTTCGGCAAGAGCGATTTTCGGCCGTTCCAATGTCCTGTCACGATGGCTCATAATAAAGCCCTGACTTTCAAAGCCTGTAATGCTTCCGTCGTCAAGGCTGACGGTCACCTTGATTAAATCGGGATAAACTTTAATGCCGTTGTCTGTGTAGCAGAAGTTGATAGTGACCTCGCCCGAATACTCCTGATAATAGCTCTCCGCCATGTTATAATATCCATTATTTTCCAGAAACTCACGAGCCTTTGCAACAGCTTCCTCAGGAGTCAGATTAAGGGCAGAAGCCACATGCTCCTTTGTCATATTGAGCACATAACCGCCCTGCTTTGTCACGTGCAGCGAAATCCCGTCGCCCGTAAAAACATACACAGGAATCTTCCCGCCAATCTCGTGAGAGTATTTAATATTTTCATCCTGAGCAAAAACACGGGCATTTCCAAGGGCGATATTCATATCAGCATCGGCTTTACCCTCCGTAAATCGCGGCTTCATCAGCTCAATATGGTCGGAATAAGGCCCGTCATAGATAAGTCTGCCCATTTCAGGGAAGTCCTCCTCAATATCGGAAATGCCGCTTTCCATATCGCTGACCGATACATCCTCGCCGTCATTGAGAAGGTCAAAGCTTATCTCGCCATTGTTCAGCCTTGTCTTTACTTCCCATAATTTTCCTGTAAGCTCGTCAGCGGTATCCGATAAATGGGATATATTCATCTTGGTTTCACCATCTGTCCCTCTCTGCAGGATAGAGTATGCATAAGCCCCCGACTGGGAGATGAATTTCTGCGTCTCATCCAGCTCCACATCGGAAAGAGGGAGGAGAGAAAGGGCAGATTTTGCCCCCATAGCCTCGCGCCAGACATTGGCGGCAAGGGTGTTCATATACTTGCCCTCACTGGCATACTGCATCTTGTCAAGAGCGGTTGCCACAGCGTTTACAGATGTGATTATCTCGGAAAAAGCCCTGTCGGAAAGGTGGGTGATGTACTGTTCATATTTCTGCGTCCGCATCGAATAATAAAGCACAGCCGCCGAAAGTATCAGCGAAACTGACAGAAAAAGGCTGACAGCCTTTGTATTTCTTGTGTTTTTCATAGGGAAACCTTTCTGATGTAATTTTATACCTATTTTTAACTGAAAAAACACAAATATACAATTGCAAAATAAAGAGTTTTGTGGTATTATATATCTTATGATACTATGCTTTCAGAATATTATAATATAAGGAGGAATACGCAATGGAAAATCAGAGAAAGCCAGTCGTTTTCAGTGGCATCCAGCCATCAGGCAGACTCACAATCGGTAACTACTTAGGAGCTATCAATAACTGGATTCCAATGACAGATACACACGATTGCATCTATTCTATTGTTGATGCCCACGCTATCACAGTCCGTCAGGAGCCTAAGGCTCTCAGAGAAGCAACACTTCGCCTTCTCGCTACATATATCGCCGCAGGTCTTGACCCTAAGAAGAATATTATGTTTATCCAGAGCCACGTGCCTCAGCACTTTGAGCTTGCATGGATTCTCAATTGCTATACAATGTTCGGTGAACTTTCCCGAATGACACAGTTCAAGGATAAGTCCCAGAAGAACGCAGACAACATCAACGCAGGTCTTTTCACATATCCTGTGCTTATGGCGTCCGACATTCTTCTCTATCAGACAGACGACGTTCCTGTCGGCGGCGACCAGAAGCAGCACGTTGAGCTTGCACGTGATATCGCAAACCGTTTCAACGGTCTTTACAGCGATACTTTCAAGCTTCCAAATCCTGTAATCGGCAAGAAGAGCGCAAAGATCATGTCTCTTCAGGAGCCTGACAAGAAGATGAGTAAGTCTGATAAGAACGAAAAGTCCATCATTCTTCTTACAGATACAGATGACCAGATCATCAAGAAGTTCAAGAGCGCAGTTACAGACAGCCTCGGTCAGGTTAAGTACTGCGATGAACAGCCTGGCATCAAGAACCTCATCACAATCTACTCCATCGCAACAGGCAAGACTATCGAAGAAATCGAGCTTGAGTTTGAAGGCAAGGGCTATGGCGATTTCAAGATGGCTGTCGGTACAGCTGTTGCTGATATGCTCCGCCCTGTAAGAACAAAGACAGATGAGCTTCTCAAAAACAAGGATTATCTTGAAGAAGTATATAAGGAAGGCGCAGAAAGAGCGGCTCGCATCGCTCAGCGTACACTTGATAAGGTTCAGCGTAAGATCGGCTTTATCCACAGATAAAAGAAAGCGGGTGATCTTATCTTTAATTTAAGCAGTGAAATCGTGGTGAACGCCCTGTTTGCTTTTGTGGCAGCTTTGGCGGTCGCCTTCGGCGCAACACCTGTTGTGCGTATTTTAGCCAAAAACGTAGGCGCTATCGATGTGCCAAAGGATAACAGAAGAATGCACAAGACTCCAATCCCAAGAATGGGCGGTCTTGCCATCTTCTTCGGTTTCGTTGTGGCAGTCCTGCTTTTCAGCAGAGTGACCATCCAGATGAAGTCAATTCTTATGGGCGCAGTTGTCCTCATCGTTCTCGGTGTTGTCGATGACATCAAGCCGCTTCCGGCTCTCTTCAAGCTGGTTGTGCAGATAGGCGCGGCTCTCATCCCTGTTTCCCAGGGTATCAAGGTGTATGCAGTTGCACACCCATTCGTTTCCTATGACTATATCCGCCTCGGCGCCTGGTCTGTTCCGCTGACAGTCCTCTGGATCGTCGGTATGATTAACGCCGTAAACTTCATTGACGGTCTCGACGGTCTTGCGGTCGGCATTTCGTCCATCGCATCGGTGTCAATGCTTGTTGTAGCCGCCCTCGTTTCGGAAGGCTTTGTAGTCGTCATCATGGCGGCTCTCGCAGGCGCATGTATCGGCTTTATGCCATTCAATATGAACCCTGCAAAAATCTTCATGGGTGACACCGGCTCCATGTTCCTAGGCTATATCTTGGCCACAATGTCGGTGCAGGGGTTGTTCAAATTCTATGCCATCGTCACATTCGTAGTGCCTTTCGTAGTGCTCGGTCTGCCAATCATTGATACAGCATTTGCCATCATCAGACGTCTCCTCAAGGGACAGAGCCCATTTACAGCCGACAGAGGCCACGTGCATCACCGCCTTGTCGACTTAGGCTTTGATCAGAAGCAGACAGTCGCTATCCTCTATGCCCTCTCTGCAGTCCTCGGCCTTTCTGCCGTAGTGCTGACTTCATCGGGCGAAGCTAAGATTCTCATTCTCGTGCTTGCCGTTGCTCTTGCCGTATTCTTCGGCATCTCGGTATTTGCATATGACCTTAAAAAAGAAAAAGAACAGGTGAAAAAAGATGAAGACAACAAAAAAGATTAAGGTCTGTTCCATCTTCGGAACCCGTCCTGAAGCTATAAAAATGGCGCCTCTCGTGCTCGAAATGAAAAATTACGATGAAATTGAAAGCATGGTAGTCGTCACAGCTCAGCACAGAGAAATGCTCGATCAGGTGCTTAATGCCTTTGGCATCGTGCCTGATTACGACCTTGATATTATGGAAAAGAGCCAGACTCTCTCCAAAATCACATCCAAGGCTATGCTCGGTCTTGAGGAAGTCTTTGCAAAAGACCGTCCTGACATCGTTCTCGTCCACGGCGATACTACAACAACTTTTGCAGGCGCTCTCGCCGCATTCTATGCGAAAATTGATGTAGGTCACGTTGAAGCGGGCCTCCGCACAGGCGATATCTATTCTCCATATCCTGAAGAAATGAACCGCCTCCTCGTTTCCAAAATTGCAGCAATGCACTTTGCACCAACAATCAAAAATGCTCAGAACCTTGAAAACGAAGGCGTTGTAAAGGGAATCAGCATTACAGGCAATACAGTCATCGACTCTATCAAGTATACAGCGAAGGACGATTATTCCTTCGAGTGCGATGCCCTCAATCATATCGACTTTGCTAAAAAGACTATACTTATGACAGCTCACCGCCGTGAAAATTACGGCGAGCCATTTGACAATATCTGTCAGGCGGCTGCTGAAATCGCAAAAAACAATCCGGACATCCAGATTATCTATCCTGTCCATCTTTCCCCTTATGTGCGTGAAATGGCAGGCAAGTATCTGTCTGAAATCCCTAATGTACACCTCATCGACCCTGTGGGCGTATTCGATATGCATAATCTCATCAAGCGCTCATATCTCGTGCTGACAGACTCGGGCGGACTTCAGGAAGAAGCTCCATCCCTCGGCAAGCCTGTTCTCGTTATGCGTCAGGAAACCGAACGCCCAGAGGCTATTGCCGCAGGCACAGCGCGCCTTGTTGGCGTTGAAAAGGGAAACATCATCAAGGTGACAGAAATGCTGCTGAATGATGAAAACGAATATGCAAAAATGGCAAAAGCTGTAAATCCATACGGCGACGGCAATGCGTCAAAGCGCATTATCGAAGCCATTATCGCACGCTATGAAGAATAAAACCCGTTCATTGCTGTTTTTGCTGCTTGCACTCGTGGTGACACTTCTGGGCATGGCGGTCGGCATATATTTCAATGCCCCTCAGCCAAAAGCCCCAATCGTACTGCCGCAGAAAACCGACGGTGAAAACATCGATATGGAGGAAATCCGCAAGGAAAATGTCCGAATAGTGCAGGCGGTACAGCTTGATGAAAGCAATGTGCTGAATCTTGTTTCACAGCTCAAAAGACCGCTGGAATACCATTTTTCCACAATAAATACTGTGTTTTCAGGTGATAAAAGCAGAGTGACAACATCGGAATGCTTTGTAAAGGGCACATTGTCCAAGGTCATCCGTTCGGAAAACGGCGCAGCCAGGACGCATTATGTGCTGACAAGCAATGCCCTGTATATGTGGGAAAACGGCAAGCGAAGCTATGAAAAACTGGGCAAGGGCAGTTTCTCTTACGATGATGTTGCATTTATGCCTGCGTATGAGAATCTTCTTAAGTCTGAAAAGATAGAATCGGCAGACAGTTTTGAAAAAGACGGGCAGATGTTCATCGAAGTATCTGCCAGAAGGGAAGAGAGCGACATAGTCGAAACCTATGTAATTTCGGTTTCCACAGGTCTTGTCAGTCAGGTGACCTTCACAGAAGGACAGCAGATGATTGCAAAAACCGAAGTTACTCTCATCGGCACAGATGAAATCGCAGAAAGCGCTTTCGCATTGCCGGATAATTCCATACCATCATAAAAATCAAGGAGCGAGTAATCGCTCCTTTTTTCGTCTTTTCAGCCTTCTTCGATGGGAAACCGCTTGCGTCGGATGGCTTAACTCTGCCTGTCATTCTGAACGAATGTGAAGAATCTCCCGCGATTCGCACAATCTCCCCTAATAGCCTCCCTTGCCTAAAGGGAGGGGGACCGTCCGTAGGATGGTGGAGGGATTTAACGTCGGTCCACAAGGGTGTAGCCACCTACCAACTCGCCCTCAAAACCCCATAAACAAAAGTGCCGCCACAATAAGCAGTGTCTCCATCATATCATCCTCGCCATCGGCAACGAGAAAATATACGATAACAAGCAGAAACACCGTATCAATATCAAAAGTCAGTCCAAAACGGGAAAAAAGCCCACGAAGACCGCCCTGATTTCCCATCTGCTGACCGCCTCCCATCTCGGCAAAAACAGGCTCACTTTCAAAGTTTTCCTCAGGCTCGGCAGTGAAAAACTGCTCGCCAAGTGAGTTTATGTATCGGTTATACATTTTTTCACCGCCATTTCTCCTATCTTCTCAATCCGCGGAGAGCGCTTTTTGCGCTCTTTGTCATTCCTGCCATGTTTACAGCTCTGTCAATATTGCCCGAGCGGCTTTCATTCACATAAGGCTTGATGGCGCGCAGCAGATTTGCCCTGTCCGAATTGACAGAAGCCGAGCCGCCAAGCATCTGCAGCAAATTGGGAAGCATATCGGCAAAAGTGCTCCGCTCAGGCGGTTCTTCGGTCACATTCTCGGTATTTTGAGCTGTATTATTTCCCGAAAGACTGCTGAGAATACTGTCAAGAGCGCCGCTCTGTCTCATCTTCTGCAATGTGTCTGCCAAAGCGTACGAATCAACCTCAGGCGGCGGAGCAGAGGCGCCATTTTGTCCCATAATTTTTGAAGCCATCTCAAATGCCGCCTTCATCTTTTCGGGGTCATTCAGAATCGAATCAAGTTTGCTCTCCATATCCTACCTCATAATCTCAATAAGCTTTGCCGCCAGCGCCGCCCCTTCCTGCGAACTTAAAAGAGTGGAAATCGCTGTCTTGGCACGTTCGCCATCGCCGTCAATTGCCGCCTGAGCCGCCTGTCTTACAGCATCGGTGGCGCCTCCCGCCAGCAAAGTGAGAATCTCAAAACCCTCACGAGACGACATAAAATTGTTCAGCTTATCAAAACCCTCCATTATCCTTGCGCCCTGTGGGGTAGCAAGAATAATTTTGGCCAAATTCTCATAATCATTTGACATTTTGCCCAACCTCCTATACAATATATTTGTAGTGGTTTCGCAATGTTTGTGCGATTTCTTTCCGTTTTTCAGGCAGCATCAATCACGAAACCCCTCTCATTCCATTATATGCAATCGCTTAAAATTGTGACAGCAAAAACTTCCGTCTGCACGAAACATTTTTGCCCGTTTTTCCGTCATAATAATGGAATATGTTTACAATAAAAACATAAAAACGCCATCGTTTTGACAATACAAGGAGTTATTATGTATAAACAAACCCTCTATGGTTTCCGCAGTCCCATCGTGGCAATTATATTTGAAATATTCTTCTTTCTCCTTTACACAAGTGCCATCGAAGCGGCGTGGGGGACAGAATATTCGTCCTTTCTCTATTATCTTGGGGTGACTCTGATTTTCGCCCTCATTTCAATATTTATATTTATCGGCGCAGTCACAAAATATGAATATGCCGTCCTCGATCATGAGCTTATCATCCGCTGGTTCACATACGGTAAAATCCGTCGTATATATTCGATAAATCTCGTCCGCTCCAACTGCGTATACTGTAATAAAGGTCTGCGTTTCCTCATTACAACGGCAAAGGAAACCAAGCATTGTTATGTGGATGGCTTCGAGCCTTTCCGCAAAAAATGTGCCATCGTCTTTACAGACCGTGACGGAGTACGCCGCAAGCTCATCTTCAAGCCTGATAAGGAGCTCGACGAAGAAATATACCGCATCAAAACTGCAAAGTGGTAAATTTACAAGAAAGATATTGACAATAAAATAACAAAATGATATAATATACTTAAATCATAAAGAAGGTTAACAATTTTATATAACAAAAAGGAGGTCAGTTATGTTTGGAATCAGTCCATCGGTATTCTGGATAATCGCAGTGATCGCCCTTTGTATCACAGAAGCGGCAACTTTAGGGCTGACAGCAATCTGGTTTGCCATCGGTGCTCTGGCATCGGCAGTGGTTGCTTATGTGGGTGCAGGCTGGCTTATGCAGGTGATAGTCTTTATCATCGTTTCGGCGATAAGCATGATTTACACAAGGCCAATCTTCCGCGATAAGCTGAAGGTGAAGAATACACCTACAAATCTCGACCGCATAATCGGCCAGACAGCCATCGTCACAGAGACCATCGACAACGAAAATGGCAAGGGACAGATTAAAATCAATGGTCTTGTATGGACAGCAAGAGCTGAAAACGGCGAAATCATCGAAAAGGATGAGCACGTCACAGTCAAGTCCATTCAGGGCGTAAAGGCCATCGTATCAAAGTAATCAATTCAGATCAGAAATAATTTTTATAGGAGGATAAAATTATGTTGGAATTCTTGTTAACAGGCGGCGGATTTTTGCTTCTTGCTATTTTTCTTATCATAGTAGCAGCAAAGAACATCATCATCGTCCCACAGGCAAGCGCATTTATCGTTGAGCGTCTCGGTGCATACAACGGCACATGGGAAACAGGTATTCATTTCAAGATTCCGCTCATCGAAAAGGTGGCAAATAAGGTGACACTCAAGGAAAGAGTTGCCGACTTCCCACCACAGCCGGTTATCACAAAGGATAACGTAACAATGCAGATCGACACAGTCATCTATTTCCAGATCACAGACGCAAAGCTCTTCACATACGGCGTTGTGCATCCAATGGCTGCTATCGAAAATCTCACAGCAACAACACTTCGTAACATCATCGGCGACCTTGAACTCGACCAGACACTCACATCCCGTGATGTTATCAACACACAGATGCGTTCCATTCTCGATGAAGCAACAGACCCATGGGGCATCAAGGTAAACCGCGTTGAGCTTAAGAACATCATCCCACCACGCGAAATTCAGGATGCGATGGAACGCCAGATGAAGGCTGAACGTGAAAGACGTGAAAACATCCTCAAGGCAGAAGGCGAAAAGCGCTCCCAGATTCTCATCGCAGAAGGTGAAAAGGAAGCTCTCATTCTCAGAGCTGAAGCTAAGAAGGAAGCACAGATTCGCGAAGCAGAAGGTGAAGCACAGGCTATCCTCGCTGTTCAGAAGGCTCTCGCAGACGGTATCAGATACCTCAATGAAGCGGCTCCAAACGATGCAGTTATCAAGCTCAAGAGCCTCGAAGCCTTTGAAAAGGCAGCCGACGGCAAGGCAACAAAGATTATCATCCCATCTGAAATCCAGGGTCTTGCAGGTCTTGCAACATCCCTCAAGGAATTCACAAAGGAATAAAATTGCACAATAAAATTGCCGGGGAAATCTCCCCGGCAGTTTTGCGTATATCAGCCTTCCCCTCGATTCACACCCCAACAAGCAGGCTTGTCGGGGACCCCATTCGGGAAGGTGTCAGCCGAAGGCTGACGGATGAGGTGTAGCCGTGTAGCGGCGTTTATTTAATTGCAGGATATGGCACTTGTCAACGCCCCGAAATTATGCTATTATTGTAAAGGCGGGTTTCAATGTACGTCCGCAACCATACCATAACAATAACAAAAGAAAAAGGTACACACAAATGTTCAAGAAAATTACAGCAATCACACTTCTCCTTTGCACACTCTTTATGCTGTCAGGCTGCGACAAAAAGGCAAAGGTAATGGAAGGCTATGGAGATTATATCGCCGAGGTCGGCAAGATGACACTTGTCACAGACAAGCTCGTTGAAGGCACAGACAAGGGCGAAGGCCCTGCTATGGGCTGTACAATTTTTGCCGAAAAGGACGGCGAATTCAAGAAAATCGTCACAATCAACGGCATCAGCTCGGGCTTCCCTCTCAAGTATGAAGAAAAGGTCGGCTTCTGGTATGCCACACCTGATATGGTGCAGAATCTCGTCTTCTATGACGGTGCAGGCGTCCTTGAAGCGGCAGAATTCGTAACAAGTGAGCCTGACGAAAAGGGCGAGCTTATTTATAAGTATTACGACAGAACAGGCAAGTCGGAAGTAGTCGATGAGGCCAAGTTCGATGAAATTCTCGAAAAATATAACAACGCCGAACCAATCATCTTCAAAAAGAAGTAAGCGCTATTCTCATTCCTCGCCTCCCTCTGACGGGGGAGAGATAAGCCGCAGGCGCCTATTTAATAACAAAAAAGACCACCCATAACGGATGGTCTTTTCTTTTATGCAGGAATTACCTGTCACTTATCAATTCAGACGCGCACAAAATCACACCGACAACCAAGGCAATAATACCGCCATAGCTCAAAGCGAAGTTTTCACCGATAACAGCTACATCAGGAGCGGCGAATAAAATCTGGTGCGATAAATAATGAGTACAGTATGCAATTGTGCCGATGAGCATAAGCACAGCACCTAAAATCATTTTCTTCATAGAATTACCTCATTTATAAGAACAATTTCTTGCCTCCCTCTGACGAGGGGGGTGCCCGTCAGGGCAGGGGGAGAGATTATCAAATAATAGATAATAATATACTCTAAATGTTACACATGCTGTGGAAGATTTTCTGTAAAGTCCTTAGGTGTGACCTTATAGGTCTCAGCCATACACTTGCCGATGCAGGCTGCCGCATCTTCGGCCTTCTTGCAGTTGTTGAAAATGCCGTAAACCGTCGAGCCGGAGCCGGTCATCAGCGCGCCGATAGCGCCGCATTCGTAAAGACGGCACTTGATTTTCTGAATCTCAGGCTTCATTTTAATAATAGGAGCCTCAAAACTGTTGTAAAGATTCTTTGCAACAGCGTCAATATCGCCCTGCTTCAGATATTCCACCATCATACCGCATCTGTTTTCCTTTGTAAAAGTCGCAGGATCAAGCGAGGTGAAGGCTGTCTTTGTGGAAATGGAAAACTTCGGCTTGCAAAGCACAATATGACAGCCGGTCAGCGGAGTCACAGGCACAAGCTCTGTGCCAATACCTGTTGCAATCGCCGCGCCGCCCATCATTGTGAAAGGCACATCAGCGCCTAAGGATGCTCCGATTTTATAAAGCTCATCCTTGCTGAAAGGGAAACCCTCAATTTCATTGAGCGACATAAGCACACTGGCGCAGTTTGTACTGCCGCCTGCCATACCGCCGCCCACAGGAATTCGCTTGCGAAGGTTGATTTTTACACCATAATCAGCCTTGCCAAGCTTTTCATAGAACACCTCGGTTGCCTTCCATACAATATTACGCTCATCAAGAGGCACATAAGGCAGGTCACAGGTGATATGGATGCCCTTTTCACATTCATTGGAAACGGTCACAAGGTCATAAAGCCCCACCGACTGCATGACTGTCGAAAGGTCATGGTAGCCGTCAGGTCTGCGTTCGTGAATTTCAAGGGCAAGATTAATTTTACCGAAAGCTTTTCTTGTAATTTCCATAATTTTCCTTTATAAGTCGATTGCCTTTATAGGGCAAAGTTCGTGGCAGCAGTAGCATTTAATGCATTTATCCTTGTTTATCTGGGCCTTTCCTGCGATAATCGTGATAGCCTTCTGCGGACAGGCACGTGCACAGTCGGCACAGCCGATACAGCGTGAAGTCATCTTCGGATACTTGACGAACATAGGCTCAACAAGCTTTCTTAATGGCTTTGGCAGGAAACGGATAGCGCCTGTAGCCACATGGGACTTCATCGCAGGAATAAATCTGTCGGCAAGTGGCAGAATGTCATCGCCAAGCAGAATCAGCTCGTAAGGCTCGCTGACTACAAGATTGTGGCTTGACGCAATCTCATGAATAGGTGCCTTGTGATGGTCGAGACGGACAATATTCATCATTGCAAGGTCAAGAGCGTACGGATTATATGAAGCGCCGATAACGCCCACATGGCGTACTCTGCCGCCCGAAGGCCCCTTGCCGTCCATACCTTCAACTGCATCGGTGATGCTGATATATGGGGCATTGTAGTTGCACAAATCCACAAGAAACTCGCAGAAATCGTTGGCATCGGGCATTTTTGCGTGACAAGCAGCTTTGTTTAAGCCTGCGATAGTGCCGAAAAGATTCTTTACAGCGCCGGTATAATGAGTCAGCGAATGGGTTTTCGCCTTGGAAATGCTGATAATGGTGGAGGCATTGAAGGCAGGGGAGATAAGGTCAAACTGCCTTGTCTTGATGCCGTCATAAGTCACCTTTTTCGAGGTCAGGTCATAGTTGAGCGTTGCGCCTGCGCGCTGAGCCGCCCTGTCCATTCCGCAGTCCTCGTAGACCTTCTTTATAGCCTGCGGAGTGTAAGGTCCGCCTGGACTGTCAGCGATAACAACATTTGCACCTGCATCCACAAGACGTTTTGCAACGGCATAAACTATTTCAGGATGGGCAGTTGTTGCCGTTTCGGGAGCTCTTGCCATAAGCAGATTTGGTTTGATAAGGATATCACGCCCTCTGCTCAGTATGGTTTCAACACCGCCGAAATGCTCAAAAATCGCATCAATGGCCGAGGATATATTCAGTTCGCTGTAATCCTCACAGCTTTTTAAAAATACAGTATTTTCCATATTATATCTCCATCAGGACAGGCTTTCTATCCTTGTAGTAGGTCACATAGTCAAAGCCGCATCGCTTGAGCTTTGCCATAGCTTCTTCATTTCCCAGCGCAAGTCTGTCAGGCCAATGGCTGTCCGAGCCGATTGTTATATACTTGCCGCCCATACTCTTGTACATTTCAAGCACCCAGTCGGATGGGCAGATTTCCTTGTGCCATACGATAAGGCCGCGTGTATTGACCTCAAGAGCCTTGCCGCGCTGGATAATAATTTCCAGTATTTTCCTTATTTTACTTTCATAAGGACGAAGATCATACTTTGAAATATCCCCATTATA
>JAZUBN010000166.1:0-18125 GCA_045638565.1 Oscillospiraceae bacterium
TTGCCTCCCCTGTGCAAGGGGAGGTGCCGAGCAAATACGAGGCGGAGGGGTTGTTTGAGGAGAAGAACATCTATTCAAAACAGAAGCATAGTATGCTCGTGAAATGTTTATCCTGATACCAAGCGCAGTAATTTAATAACACGGGTAAAAGATTCACTTTCCGATATGCCACCGTAAATTGAACCATTATAATAGAGTATCAGCTCAAATTTATTATGTGGGTCATAGGTGCATATCTCAAGCTTTTCATAGCCTTTTGCAATTGTGACAGTTGGCTCAGCAGGCAAAAGAAGCTGACCAATACGCTCAGTTGGAACTATGGTTTTCGCCCAGCCCAAAACGATTTCAAACTCATCACCCGAGAAAATATATACAGGAGTGCCGCCTGTGCCATTCATCGTGTATGCTGTCTCTGCATTTTCAAGAAAGCCGTAATCGAATAACGGATATGTGCCGAGAGTATAAAATATGACTCCGATAGAGCAAAATAATATAAAGACAGTAGATAAAGTGCGCTTCGTGATATATTTTTTCATAATCTTATCACCTATCCAAAATATTTTTCCACAAGCTCATTTATACGGCTGACATGTGGGATATCATTTTCGTTAATCCTAAACTCAAATATTGGTCGGTTTGAGCTATAAAGAATAACCGTTGGGAGTGTATTACCGCCATCGTGATATATGCGTATGAAATTGGACTCGTGGGTATATAAGTCTGTGTATTCGTGAGCCTGTGAAGGTGCTGGAAGATTATAATGGGCAGGCTTTTTGCTCAGTATAGTATCGCCGATGCTGAAAGCGAGGGCCGATAGCTCCTTGTTAAAAACATCAGCCTTTTCCGAACCGTTGTGAGAAATATCCATATCTCCGTAATAATGGTCGGGATTTTTCAAAAAGGACAGAATATTATAGTAGCTGAAAATATCTTTTACACGGGAAAGCAATTCGGCATCGCTGACTGCGGAATAGATTGCACCATCAAACCATACAAGAGTTTCGTCTGCAGAATAGGGAGCGACAGAAGCGGTCTTATCACCATTCTTAAAATGCAGATAAGGGGATGCACCGAGAAGCATTTCCTCAATTTTGCCGTCAGGCTCTATGGTTTTTGCCCAGCGAAGCATGATTTCCAGTTCTTCGCCCTCAAAATCACGCTCAAATTTACTGTTCATAAATCCGCTTGTGGAGTAGGCAGCGGTTGCACCACTGAAAAAGTCATAGTCATACCGAGGGTAGCTTCCAAATACATAAAATAAAGCAACAGTGATGCATAATAAGATAAAGGCTGCAAACAGGATTTTCTTTGTGATATATTTTTTCATAATCTGCACCTCCTTTATATATAGGACAATTCAAAGTGCGAAAATGGGACAAAAATTTTGAAAAAACTTTCCTGCGTTTTGCATAATTCAAATCTTGCCTCCCTCAGATGAGGGAGGTGGCTTGCAGAGCAAGACGGAGGGAGTGAATTTTCTATCCAACAGTACAACAAAAGGGCAATCGTGATGACTGCCCTTTCATTATATAATATCTTACTTGTTGATGAGCTTATTGATGAGTTCATCGGATGGGATGTAAGGAAGAGTGATCTGTGCTGTATCCTTATGCTTTACGTTGTATTCTGTAGCAACCTTGATAGCATTTTCGTTTCTTGCCCAGCTTCTTCTTGCAACGCCGCCCATAACGTCCCACATCATAGAGGACTTGATAACGTTGTCAACACGTTCGGAGCCATCGAGAACGAGACCGAAGCCGCCGTTGATTGCCTTGCCGATACCAACGCCGCCGCCGTTGTGGAGAGCGATCATTGTCATACCGCGAGCAGCATTACCTGCGAAGCAGTGTGTAGCCATATCAGCCATAACGTTGGAGCCGTCCTTGATGTTGGATGTTTCACGGAATGGGGAGTCTGTACCGCTGACGTCGTGGTGGTCACGACCGAGCATTACAGGACCAATTTCGCCGTTTCTTACCATTTCATTGAAGCGGAGAGCGATCTTTACGCGGCCTTCAGCATCCTGATAGAGGATACGAGCCTGTGTGCCGACAACGAGCTGATTCTTTTCAGCGTCACGGATCCATACGTAGTTGTCGTTATCCTGATAGCAGCGAGTTGGGTCGATGCAATCCATAGCTGCTGCGTCTGTCTTGTGAAGGTCTTCTGGCTTGCCGGAGAGACATACCCAGCGGAATGGACCGTAGCCGAAGTCAAAGAGCATTGGACCCATGATATCTTCAACATAGGATGGGAAGATGAAGCCGTCCTTTTCGTCATAGCCGTTCTTGGAGATTTCCATGCAGCCTGCGTCGTAGATAGCCTTCATGAAGGAGTTGCCGTAGTCGAAGAAGTATGTGCCCTTAGCTGTAAGGTTCTTGATAACGTTGAAGTGCTTGATGAGTGTTTCGTTGACAAGCTTTACGAAGCCATCGCGGTCTTCCTTGAGCATTCTTGTTCTTTCTTCGAATGTGATGCCGACTGGGCAGTAGCCGCCGTTGTATGCGTTGTGGCAGGATGTCTGGTCGGAGAGAAGGTCGATGTGGATGTTGTTCTTGTCAGCGTATTCGAGAAGGTCAACGATGTTGCCGTGGTAAGCGATGGACATTGGTTCTCTCTTTTCAAGGTATTCCTTAGCCCATGCGAATACTTCTTCAAGAGAATCGGAGCGACGTGTTACCCAACCCTGGCTGTGGCGTGTTTCGATACGGGATTCGTCAACTTCAGCGAAGATACCGACAGCACCTGCGATGTCGGAAGCCTTTGGCTGAGCACCCGACATACCGCCTAAGCCCGAGGAAACGAAGAGACGGCCTGCGAGGTTTTCGCCTTCCTTGAGGTGGAGAATCTTACGGCCTGCGTTGAGGATTGTGTTGAATGTGCCGTGTACGATGCCCTGTGGGCCGATGTACATAAAGCCGCCGGCTGTCATCTGACCATAGTTTGCAACGCCCATTTCTTCAGCAACTTCCCAGTCGTCCTGATTATCGAAAAGACCGACCATAAGGGAGTTTGTGATGATTACGCGTGGAGCTTCTGGACGGGATGGGAACAAGCCTACTGGATGACCGGAAGCGATAACGAGAGTCTGGTTTTCTGTGATGATTTCAAGATAAGCCTTGATAAGGCGATACTGCATCCAGTTCTGGCATACAGAGCCTGTTTCGCCGTATGTTACCAGTTCATATGGATAAAGAGCTGTTGTGAAGTCGAGGTTATTTTCAATCATAACCTGGATAGCCTTACCATCTGTGCAGTTACCCTTGTATTCTTCGATTGGATGACCGTAGATGCGGCCTTCTGGGCGATAGCGGTAAGCATAGATTCTGCCGTATGTATAGAGTTCATCGAGGAATTCAGGAGCAAGTGTTTCGTGGAGATGTTCAGGAACATAGCGGAGAGCGTTCTTGAGAGCGATCTTTGTCTGTTCTGGTGTGAGACGGAAACCACGGGATGGAGCTCTGCGGATGCCTTCGACAAACTTAGGATATTCAGGAAGTTCGTCAGGAAGCTTGATTGTCATAGCTTCGTAGATATTCTGGTTAGTCATTGTTTTTCTCCTTATATTTTCTCTCATTTTTGCCTCCCTCAGACGAGGGAGGTGCCCGAAGGGCGGTGGGAGTGAATTTTTCAATGCGCCGCAGGCACCATAATGTTCCGAAGGAACAATTCATGATGCGAAGCGTCAATTCATGGCGTGAGCCAATTCATGCGGTGAAACCGCAGTTCATTTTCTCTTATCTCAATTCGCCGATAGCCTTTTCAACAACGTCAACGATTTCGTTGTTCTTGACCATTGCGTCGAACTTAGCCATATCTGTGTACATAACTCTGTCTTCCTTGACAGGAGCAACAGACTTTCTTACGTGTTCATAGAGAGCCTTGCCTGCTGTGCCAAGCTTGTCTTCGCCGCGGAAGTAGATGCCCTGTGTTGCGCAGAAGAGCTCGATACCGAGAACCTTCTGGGAGTTATCGAGAACCATTCTTGCCTTGCGAGCTGCTGTTGTACCCATACTTACATGGTCTTCCTGGTTAGCGGAGGATGGGATGGAGTCGACAGATGCTGGGTGGCAGTATACCTTGCTTTCGGAAACCATGGAAGCAGCGGAATACTGAACGATCATAAAGCCAGAGTTAAGACCGCCGTCAGCTGTAAGGAATGCTGGGAGACCTGCGGAAAGCTGAGGGTTAACAAGACGTTCTGTTCTTCTTTCGGAGATGTTTGCGTATTCAGCCATTGCGATAGCGAGGAAGTCCATAGCAAGAGCCATTGGCTGACCGTGGAAGTTACCTGCGGAGATTACGTCGTCGTCATCGGAGAATACGAGTGGGTTATCTGTAACAGCATTGATTTCGCGTGTTACTGCAGCGTAAACATATTCGATAGCATCGCGGCTTGCACCGTGTACCTGTGGAGCGCAGCGGAGGGAATATGCATCCTGAACCTTGCCAGGCTGGATTCTGCCTGCGTTCTGGGAATCGGAGAGAATCTTGAGCATATTTGCAGCGGCATCCATCTGACCCTTGTGACCACGTACTTCGTGCACCTTTGGATCGTATGCCTTTGTGATAGCATTGAGAGCTTCACCTGTCATACATACTGCGATGTCAGCAGTCTTTGCAAGGTTTCTTGCATCATAGCAGAGGAGAGCAGCCATGGAAGTCATGATCTGTGTGCCGTTGATGAGAGCAAGACCTTCCTTAGCGGAAAGTTCGATTGTTGGGATGCCTGCCTTTTCCATAGCTTCCTTACCGCTCATGCGAACGCCTTCATATTCAGCTTCGCCTTCACCGAGCATAACGAGGATGATGTGGGAAAGAGGAGCAAGGTCACCGGAAGCACCGAGAGAGCCCTTCTGTGGGATAACAGGGTGAACGTTCTTGTTGAGCATATTCACCATTGTCATAAGTGTGGAAAGTCTTACACCGGAATTGCCGCGTGCAAGAGCGTTGATTCTGAGAAGCATAGCGCCGCGGACTACTTCTGTTGGGTATGGATCGCCCATGCCGCAGGAGTGGGAGATGATAAGGTTGCGCTGGAGAGCAGCAGTATCTTCAAGAGGGATGAATGTATCGGAGAACTTACCGAAGCCTGTTGTGAGGCCGTAGATAATTTCGCCCTTGGAGAGCTTTTCTTCAACATAATCTCTTGCCTTGTTTACAGCAGCGATTGCGTTCTGAGTAAGTTCGATCTTTTCAAAGTTTCTTGCTACCTTTACCACATCTTCAATGGTAAGATGGCCATGTTCAATTAAAATTGCCATAGTGTGCCTCCATAATTTATTCAAATATTCAAATATTTTTGAAGAAATCTGCGGAATAAAACCGCACTTAACAAACCGTCGGAAATTCCGACAGTTATCCATTAATAATTATAACATTTATTTTCAAGACTTGCAATGTTTTTTGTTTTTTGATATGATAATATGTATAAATACAATAAATTAAAGCGGAAATAATTATGAAAACTGCAATATATATGTCCGCTTTATTGTAAAGTGCAGCAAATATTCATCAAAGATAAATCAATTCATTTCCATATACCAAAGGAGACAAGTCTCATGAACGGAAAAATCAAAGTTATGGCGTGCACACCACGCGTCTTCCTCGGCAGCCCTTATAAGAACATCCAGAAAATCACAGACTGCATTGAAAATGCAAAGGCGAAGAATGTCCGTATGATTCTCTTCCCGGACTGCGCTCTCACAGGTGCGACTCTCGGCGATCTCGCTTTATTCCCTGATATGGTCGAGCGTGAAGAAGATGCTCTCAATATGCTTGTTTCGGCATCGTGTGATTTCAATGGCGGCATTGTAATCGGTCAGAAAGATAAAGTATTGTATATTAAGGCTGGTAATATACAGAAAGTATTCGAAAATGAGCCTGCTGTCATCGATGGAATACAGTATATTCCTGCTTCAAACCCTGCAGAAGCTCTCGGCTTCCATAATACAAAGGAACAGATTTCCGAGCTGAGCAAAGTCTGCCCTATCGTATACGCAAGTGCAGGCTACGGCGAAAGTACAACAGATACTGTGCCTGACGGCGTTATGGTGATCGCAGAAAAGGGTCATATCCTTGCTGAAAACAGCGGTGTATACGGCGATAACTTCGGCAGAATCAGAGAAGCAGCGTTTGTTATTGCAGACGTTGAGCCTGGCTATATGCCTGTGGGCACACCTAAGCTGACAAGCTATGAGCCTGATTTTTCTGTAAAGGCTCCTTTCCTTCCTAAGGATGTAAAACTCCACGGTGAATTTGCACGTGATATCTTCCATATTCAGGTTGCAAGTCTGGTTCGCCGTATGGAACATATAAATGCAAAGTGCGCTGTTGTTGCAGTATCGGGCGGTCTTGACAGTACCCTTGCTGTTCTTGTTGCGAAGCAGGCTGTAAAGGTATTGGGACTTCCTGAAGAAGCCTTCATGGCGATAACACTTCCTTGCTTCGGCACAACAGGCAGAACACTTAAAAACGCACGCGGACTTATGGCAGCGGCGACACCTAACAACCGCACAATCATTATCGGCGATGCTGTAAATCAGCACTTCAAGGATATTGAGCACGACCCTAAGGATTATTCGGTTGTATTCGAAAATGCACAGGCTCGTGAGCGCACACAGATTGCCCTCGACCTTGCAAACAAGCACGGCGGCGTTATGGTCGGCACAGGCGATATGTCTGAGCTTTGCCTCGGCTTCACAACATTCGCAGGCGACCATATGTCCATGTACGGCGTAAACGGCGGTCTTCCAAAGACAATCGTAAGATTCGTTACAAAGTATCTTGCAGATACTCCTGAGTTTGCCAAGGAATCTCCATTCCTCAAGGATATCCTCGATACACCTATCTCCCCTGAGCTTCTCCCACCATCCGACGATGTTATGAGCCAGAAGACAGAAAAAATCCTCGGATCATATGACCTCCACGATTATGTTATGTATCATCTGCTCACAGGCAAGAGCTGCAAGGATATATATGCAGGCGCAGTGAGCGTATTCAGCGCAGAATATGAGGAAGAGGAAATCAAGAGAACTGTAAATACATTCTTCCGCAGATTCATCACTCAGCAGTTCAAGAGAAACTGTCTGCCTGATGGTGTTTCTGTCCTCGGTATGTCAATCTCCCCACGCGGCGGCCTTGATATGCCATCCGATATGCTTGGCGACGTCTTCGGTGTAATTTAAGTTTTTCAGCCTTCCCCTTGAGGGGAAGGTGGCACGCATAAGCGTGACGGATGAGGTGTAGCCGCACAGCGGCGTTTATTCAATAAACACCAGAAAGGCATCACTACAATGAAAGAAATAATCAACGGTCACGAAATTGAGATAAAAAGCGAACTTTCCCCTGAAATAATCGACTTTCTTATCGAAAGCCATAAGAGTATTTTCTCAAAAGAGTTCCATTTCAACCCAATTTTCTTTGAAATGGTGGAAAAGACGATAACAGAATTCGGCAAGGACTTCAATCCGGAAAAGGACTTCACCCTTATCGCCTGTGTTGATGGCGAGAAGATGGGCAGCATTTCGGGTATCGGCAGAGAAAACGGCAATGTTCAGCTTCGTTTTTACTTCCTCCATGAAGGCGCACGCGGTATGAAGCTGGGCAAAAAGCTCTTTGTAGCCGCTATGGATAAGTGTAAGGAAATGGGCTATAACCACATTTTCTTCCATACATTCAATAAGCTGGAAGTGGCAAGAGCAATGTACGAAAAGCTTGGCTTCGTCATCACAGGCTCGGAGAGCAGTGAGGAAATCACACAGGGCGCAATCGAAGAAACCTGGGAAAAAGATATATAGAGTAACTGCTGATCAAGCTGTCAGTAATGCACCAGAGCCACCCATCCGGGTGGCTTTTCTTTTGGCATAACACAAAAACTTTGACATAATGTATAAAAAGTGATATAATAAATACGTATACGTGCAGAAATATCTATGACTATGGCAGAACATAGTGTAAAAATGAAAATATGAAGGCGTTACTCAGAAACTTTATTAAAGATATGGCAATAATAGTTGTTGTAACGATTATTGTCGGCTTTATGTCGTATAAAACATACGATTTTCCGATGCTCACCCATATAGGCTCAGGTCTTGCATCCGCAGGAGCATTTGTCTTTATCTTCCTCGGCTTCGATGGTGCAAAAGGCTTTATGACCAAAACCTGAATTGCCGATATTGCAGGGATAGGCGGTCCCGCTTACGGCGAAGATACCCACGGCAGAAATTATAAAAACCGCGTGGAAATCGTCACAAAAAGAACATACGTCGGTGATACAATGGTGCAGAAAGTGATAGATCTGCTTATACCATTCGTCCTCGGCACAGTATGTATGGCAATCGGAATAATTCTGATATAAAGCAGCTGTAAATAAGTTCTTTACTGAACTTTTCAGTTTTACCGCCGATGGCACCTTAAACATCGGGCGGCAATCCAGCAGATAAGGAGAAATAAAAACTATGAAACGAATAACGGCATTTTTGTGCGCATTTATAATGGTATTCACAATGTGCGCGCAGGCGGCCCAGCTTTCCACATCGACAGCAATCCGCCCTCAGTATCAGGCGGCATACCTCTTTTCAGAAGGTTTCGCAGCCGTCAAGAAGAGCGGTAAGTGGGGCTATATCGATGAAACAGGCAAGGCTGTAACAAAAAATATCTACGATTACGCAGGCTCCTTCACAGAAAGCAAGGCTATCGCAGGCAAAATCGTGGCTAAAAACAGTGTCACAGAAAACGGAAAGATGAGAACAGCTTATGATGTTCAGATGTTTATCGTCGACACAACAGGCAAGGAAACTCCATTCGTAAGAAACGGCGAAAACTTTGTCTGCAAGGACTTTGATATGACACAGGATGTCAGCTTCTACGGCGGCATCACAGTCTTCGAAACAGAAGGTGAAACTGTATACTTCAAGCATGACGGCACAGTTTTCCCATTTACACCTAAGTATATCCCAACAGAAGGCAAGATGATTTTCTGGAATGAGGAAAAGCCTGAAGACGGCATCAATGTAACCGATATGGAAGGCAATATCATCTTCACAAAGCCTGGTAAGGCTGACAAAAACGGCTACCGCACAACACGCATCTATCCATTCAATCAGGGTCTTGCAATGGCTGATATTGCCAAGTTTGATGAAAACGGCAACGTGCTCGAATACGGCTACGGCTTCATCAACACAGAAGGCAGGTTTGTAACTCTGCCTTACTACCGCGATTTCTACAGAAGCGGTGTGAACACATATAAGATTTTCAATGATGGCGGTCTTGCTTCTGTTATGAAGGGCGGCAAGTATGGCGCTATCGACAAGGATGAAAATACACGAATTCCATTTTCCTACGACAAGATTTTTACATTCCAGGAAGGTCTCGCTCCTTTCATGAAGGGTGATAAGTGGGGCGTTATGGATATCTACGGCAATATCGTTGTCGAAGCAAAGTATAAGAATATCACACGCTTCAACGGCGGTCTTGCAATCGCTCACGACGGCACAAAGGCGATTATCATCGACCGTACAGGCGCAGAAGTGAAGTCGCTTTCCAATATCGACCTTTCCTCCTATGTGCAGGAAACAAAGATGGAGGACGGCACAGTGCTCATCTCCTCAAACCCTCCTACAGATATGCTCATCACAAAATCGGGAGCATCCTACGGCTATACAAAGCTTGATTTCGCTCCTGCAATGCCGACAGAAAAGGATGCAGACACATGGGCGCTCGACGAAGTTACAAAGGCCATCGAAAATAAGCTCGTGCCAAATGAACTGCAGAATATCTACCGTGAAAACATCACACGCGAAGATTTTGCTGTCCTTCTGACACAGTTCCTCGAAACTTATTATAATAAGTCCATCGATGAAATTGTGCTTGACAAAACAGGCAAAACGATAGATAATTTTATTAATGAATATCCGTTCAACGATGCCTTCACAAAGGAAATCATCGGCCCTTACGCTCTCGGTCTTATCAACGGCAACGGCGCAGGCGCATTTGTTCCTTGCGATTATATCACAAGACAGGATGCGGCATCACTTCTTGCACGTCTTGCAAAGTTTGTAGGCGATGAAAAGGCAGAAAAGGTTGAAGCAACAGCCCTTAACGACTTCAAGTATGTTGCAGACTATGCCAAGGACAATGTAAAGTATGTCCAGACAATCAAGGTTATGAACGGCACAGGCGGCGGCAACTTCTCACCGCTCGGCTACTATACAAAGCAGCAGGCATTTGTAACAATGAACAGACTTTTTGAAGCTGTTTCAGAATAAAATCAATTTATAAGGAGAAATAAAAATGGAAAAGAAAATCGTAACAGTACCAGGCGCACCAGCTCCTCTCGGCCCATACTCCCCATGTGTTGAAATCGGCAACCTCGTTTACACATCCGGTCAGCTCGGCACAGACGCAGCAGGCAACCTCGGCGCAGATGTAAAGGAACAGACAAGACTTTCCCTCATGAACGTTAAGGCTCTCCTCAATGCAGCAGGCTGCGATATGTGTGATATCGTTAAGTCTCTCGTATTCATCAAGGATATGAACGACTTCGCAGCAGTTAACGAAGTATACGCAGAACTCATGACAGGCGACGTTATGCCAGCTCGCTCCTGTGTTGAAGTTGCTCGTCTTCCAAAGGACGCTCTCGTAGAAATCGAAGTTATCGCTCTCAAGAAGTAATGATATATACAGGAATGCTGCCGTTTTACGGCACAGATGACCTTGAAGCAACGGTTAAGTTTTACCGTGATGTGATGGGTTTTGAAATCGCCAGAGACCAGAAAACCTGTATGGTTTTCAAAATGTGCGAAGGAGGCTACTTAGGCTTCTGTCAGCACATGGAAAAGGTTCAGAATCCACAGTCTGTCATGATCTCGGTTTTAACAGATGATGTGGACGGTGTTTCTGCACACCTCGAAAAGCACGGCTATGAGGCATGGAAAAAGCCTAATGTCTACGAAAAGTTCAACATTTATCAGGCTTTCCACACAGACCCTAATGGCTATACTCTGGAAATAATGAAATTCTTGTAAAAATAAAGACCATCCATCACGGATGGTCTTTTTGTATTTATAATCCTGTAGGGGCGGGTTTCCATGCCCGCCCGGTTTTGTAGGGTACGGCATTTATGACGTACCGCGGGACGTATTATTGGCTTATCCCAGATACGCCACGGCCTCTTCACGGCTCAGCCATATATGTATGCCGCCTGCAGAATCGGTGAAACGGTCGGGATCAAAGCCGACGGCGTAAACCATTTCGCCCTTTTTATAGATGAAGTTTTCATCAACATAGGCGTGAGCCTCGGTGTAGCTCTCCTTGAGATCTACACTTTTAATAGTCAGCACCTTGGCTTTGTCGACACGAATTTCCCTGCGGGTGCCCTGTACGCGCTGAGCATCCTCAGGCACAAGAAGCATTACAACTTTTCTGCCGAAGCACACCTTCCAGCCGATGAAAGCGCCCTTCTCAGGGCATTTCATATGGAAGTTGATCGTATTTTCATCGGTGATAAGACCGCTTAAATCGGCCTTGTAAAGAGCAGACGAAGTCATGTCGGCACCTCGTATGTCGGCATTACACATATCGCATCCACGCAAATCGGCAGATTCAAGAACTGCATTTGTAAAATCGGCATCACGAAGGACAGTACCGCCGAAAAAGGCGTTGCGGAAGGTGGAACGGCTCATTTTTGCTTCCGTCAGGTCGCAGCTGCGAAAATCACAGCGGTCAAAGTGACAGCCTGATAAATCCCGTCCGTGTAAATCAAGATTGTCGAAAAGACAGTCGGAAAAATCCCGTACACCCGATTCGAGCATTTCATTCAGTTGTGATAATGTTATGTTTTTCATAGTTTCACCTTTTGTAGTTCGCTCCCTCCGCCCTTCGGGCACCTCCCTCTACGAGAAGGAGGCTTAAAGGCCCCTTTAATTTAAGGGGGCTGGCTGCAAAGCAGACTGGGGGATTATTTTTATGGCGCCGCAGATAACTTAATTGTTCAGTATATCCAATGAAATCACCTTCGCCGTATATCGCCCTGTAATTTCATCTGCCTTTGTATAATCGCAGAATGCAACAGAATTACATCCATACAGCAGGGCATAGCCACGCACAGTATTGTGAAGTCGAGGATAAAGCTTATCGACAGCCTTTTTTGCCTTGCTGAGAGCCTTATCGTAAACTTTCAGACACTCAGGCAGCACACCCGTGTTGTTGCTTTCAAGGCGGTCAAGCACGAGCACATCACGCATTTCCTGCCCGAAATCCTTGAATAAATCGTAAATAAGGGCGGTGAAATGGTCAAGCTGACAGCCGTTTTCGTAATTTATCCCCTTTGCGATGTGCATAAAAAGGTCAAAAGGCGTCATTTTTGTCTTTTCAAGCAGAAAATCTATCGTGCGTAAAAATCTTCCGCTGTTGTGCATACGCTCGACAATATCTTCAAATCTGTGGAGAAGTGAAAGCTCGTTTTCATCCATAAGATCGAATTTTTTAATCTCATACGGTGCATTTTCATCACACTCCATAGAGTATTTTGCCATATCGTTGCGCAGACGTGAGCCGTAAAGAAGCTTGAGAAAGCCGACTTGCAGCATATTTGCCCTGAGGGCATATGCCTTGTTGAAGCTGATTCTGAAGCTTTCCATATCCTCGTGGGGCAGACCGATTATAAGGTCGGTGTGCAGGTGAATGTTGGAGTTATCCACAAGCACCCCTATGTTATACACAGAGTTATCAACAGATGTGGCGCGATTTACCGCTTTTAAGGTCGAATCGTTGAAGCTCTGCAGACCAATCTCCATCTGGAATCGTCCCTTCGGAGCAGTCCTGAGTAATTCAAGCTGATTTTCTGTCAATAAATCTGCACCAATCTCAAAATGCCAGCATATATCTTGTGGAAGCCTGTCGTCATTCAGCAGAAACTCCCATATTTTGTATGCCCTGTCCGCGTTGGCATTAAAGGTACGGTCGACGAATTTTATGGTTTTTGCTCCGCTGTGAGCCAATTTGACAATATCATCAAAGGCTCTTTCAAGCGGGAAAAAGAAAGGCTTTTCCTCGCTGCCCGAAAGACAGAATGCACAGGAAAACGGACAGCCACGGCTTGTTTCAATGTAGGCAATTCTGCCACTCAATGCCGACATATACTCCTCGTTATAAGGAGACGGCGGCAATTCATAAAGATGCCCCTTTATAATCTGCTCAGGCTTTTCTCCATTTTCGATGGCCTCGGTAAGCTCACATAAAGCCCTTTCGCCATAGCCTACGACGATATGGTCGGCAAGATGAGAAAATCTCTCAGGCGAATGGCTCACTTCAGGACCGCCATAGATGATGATTGCGTGAGGCAAGGCTTCTCTTATCATTTTTGTAAGCCTTGTTACATAGGAAATATTCCATATATAACAGGAAAAGCCAATAATATCAGGCTTTTGGGCTAAAATTCTTTCAAAAACCCTGTTTATATCTTCGTTTACAGTACATTCAAAAACATCATATTCCGGGCAGGCCGCCTTTAAGTACCACACGGCGAGAGCCGAATGGATGTATTTTGAAGCGCAGGAAATAAGTAATTTTTTCATAGTCATATAACAATGGGAGGGCATAAAAACCCTCCCGTAATTTTATTTGTAGATTCTCTTAACTCTTGGACCGATGGAGCAGAACTGATAAACATAAGTCTGGTCGGTGTGCTTCTGCAATTCGTAAGCAGAGAGCAGCTCACCTGTCACCTTGTCGTAGCCGAAGAGAGTTACTTCGTCGCCGATTTCGCAGTCGATACCTGTAACATCGATAAATGTCTGGTCCATACAGAGGCCGAGATACTTTGTGCGTCTGCCGTTTACGAAAACAGGACCGCCTGTTGTGGCAAGAGGTCTGTAAAGACCGTCAGCGTAGCCGACAGAAATAGTTGCCACCTTTGTAGGCTTTGTAGGCACAAATGCACCGTTATAGCCCACCTGTTCGCCAGGGAAAACTTCCTTGATGTTTACAATAAACGCTCTCCACGATGCAGTTTCCTTGACACCGATATGAAGGTCGCCTTCGTCGATAAGTGAATAGCCGAGATAGAGAGAGCCTGTTCTTACATGTGTGAAATAGCCGTCATCAAGCCATACGATAGCGTTGGAATTGCAGCAGTGAACATACTGCGGATTGATGCCCATAGTTTCAACCTGCTGGACAGCAGATTTGAAAAGGCGGAGCTGTTCCTTTGTGAAGTCGTTATAAAGCTCGTTGGATGTGGCAAAGTGAGTGAAAATACCCACGATTTCAATATTGCCCACTTCCTTGATGAGATTTACAATACGCTCAAGGTCCTTGCCAGGCTTTACGCCGATGCGGTTCATACCTGTTTCAACCTTGATGTGCACCTTTGCTGTCTTGCCCTGAAGTGCTGCTTCCTCAGACATACGGCGGATGGAGAGCTCTTCGAAAGCAGGGAGCTGAAGGTCATTTTCAATGGCGAACTTAATGCCGTGCTGAGCAGGAGGGGAGAGAAGAAGGATATCGCAAGTGATACCTGCCTTTCTCATTTCAATGCCCTCGAAAACGTGAGCACAGCCGAAGATGTTGATATTGCAGTCCTTTTCGATAGCAGTTGCAACTTCAACAGTACCGCTTCCGTAGCAGTTGCCCTTGAGGATAGGCATAATTTCATGGCCTGAGCCGATACGTTTGCGGATGAGTTCGATATTTTTCTTTATCTGTGTGAGATTTACCTCAAAATATGAGCTGAAATATTCCAGATCTCTTTCCATTGTGTCCTCCGGATTTATATAAAAACTGTGTTTACTGTTAAAAAGGAGTATTTTACGATACTACTCCATTATATTAGTAATTATAAGGCTTTATGAGCATAATGTCAATAAAAAGGGCATAAATATTGATATAAAAGCCCTATTTATAACTATATCATTCAACTGACGGAGAAAAATATGAAAAAACTCACTATACCACTAATAATTCTCGCCATTATTTTTGCCATTTGTCGCTTTATGCCGGAAAAACCTATCGGCACAGTCATAATAAATATGGATAAGTTTCCCCAGCACAGTCAGAGAAGTGAAATCAGAGATTGTCTTGAAGGCAAGCGGGGGATTTTCACACAGCCTGTGGAAATCACACTTTATACCGACAGCGACGGTATAGCTGATTACCGCACAATCATGACCCGTCTTGAAAGCTGGGGCGCTGATGTGACACTGAGAAAGGAAACGTCTCAGAATATCTTCGATTTTCGTGCTCTTGGTGAGCTTGCGCTTTACATATGGAATGATGAGCCTGATAATATCTATGAGGCTTTTCTTACCCGTAACTCAGTTTTTTACAGCACGGGGTATGTGGATTACGAGTATGACAGAAACTTCTCGGAAGGCAGATTTGACGAGGCTTATGATATGCTTGTACGCAATATTTCCATAGTGAATCTTACATAAAAAGGCACTCATATGAGTGCCTTTTCTATTATTCTTTTGCAAGTTTTGCATCTAAGAAGATGCCTGCGATGACAATTACAAAGCCGACGAGCACCATCATACTTGGGTATTCGCCGAGGAATAACGCCACCCATAATGGACCGAGTATCATTTCCCAGAGAGCGATGACAGAGGCTTTCTGCGGTGACACCTTCTGCACGCCCATATTATAAAATGCATAGCCGCCGCCAATCTGGATTACGCCTAAAATAAGCATCATTGTCCATTCAATTCCGTTCATATCAAAGGCTGTAAGCATTGATTTCGGGAAGAAAATGCACATCATAATGCCTGTGAAAAGGTTTGCAACGGCAGTCAGCCCCACAGGGTTTCCGTTTGCCGATTTCTTTGAGCCGACAGTCATAAAGGCGAAGAAAATACCCTCCATAAGAGCAATCATATTGCCCTCTCTGCTTGTGGCATCGGTGCCTGAGCACATGAAAATCACAACGCCTGTCATAATGACAAGCACAGGAATAAAGCCGATTTTGTCGAATTTCTTCGATTTTATAAAGTTTACGAGGAAAAGCCATACGATGGCTGTGTACTGCATACCGATGGCGATAGGGGCAGATGTGCGGCTTAATGAAAGCACGATACAAAGGCATAATGCGGTGTATGAGCATAAATAAAGGAACATCCAGCCGTTCCATTTAAGCTGTTTTACACGGATGAAGGGCGAAAGAGTGATGCCTGCGATGAGAGCGCGCATACCTGTTGTCAGCATCTGGTCGACAGTCAGGAACTTTACGATAGGAGAATTAAGGCTCCAGAAAAGCGCACCTAAAAATACCAGCATCCCGCCCGAAAGTTTAAGCTTTTTCATAGTTTATTTTGCCCCCATAAGCTTCTGCACATATGGAATTTTGCGGATAAGGTCGATAATCTGCTGTTCTTCCACAGTTGCAGCAAGGTAAGCCGAGCCTGCAAGGAAAGCTAAAAGTATGATGATAATCAGAGCGTTAACCCATTTGCGTTTGCTTGCGTATCCATCGCGTATAGCTGAAATGAACCACCATAAAAGAAGCCCTGAGATTATGGCAGATGTGATGAGAATATCCTTTATCTCGATGAAAAGTGCCAGAAACGGCATTATAAGCGGAAAGAAGAATACAAAAAGAAGAGCGCCAATATAGAAAAGCATAACTTATCCTCCTTATATATATTCCCAGAGTCCTGCAATCATACGCCAGACATCGACAATATTCTTGCCTTCAAGAATATAACCGAGGCCGAAACAGGCTGCGCATACCAGTGCAGGAATTATCCATTTCAGCTGATATCTGAAGCCATAATCGCCGTCAGAATAGACGATATATATCATAAACAAAGTTGCCGCTCCTGCAAACCACCCGATGAAATTGAGAATATATTCAAACGGAATGAAAATCGCAAGTACAGGAAGCAGAAATAACAGAATAGTAAAAAATATAACCGAACCTACCGAGTCCATAGTTTATCCCCCTTATTTATATATGGATATATTATAGGACAGTCGATGGGAAAAATCAAGAGAGGACAGGCCGGACTGTAAATTTTTCTTGTTTTGAGTATCATTTTGCAGTATAATATAAAGGTAGCATCAACCATAACAAAGGAGAAAAATCTTTCAATGAATATAATTTCCGTACTCGCAACCGAACTTAACATAAAGCCATGGCAGGCCGAGGCCGCCGTAAATCTTATCGACGAGGGCAACACGATCCCATTTATTGCCCGATACAGAAAGGAAGCTCACGGTCAGCTGGATGACCAGCTTCTTCGTAAGCTTGCCGACCGCCTTGAATACCTCCGCAATCTTGAAAGCAAGAAGGAGGAAATTTCCCGCCTTATCACAGAGCAGGAAAAGATGACAGACGAGCTTGCCGATAAAATCAGCAAGGCCGTTACAATTTCCGAGCTTGACGATATTTACCGTCCATTCCGTCCAAAGAGAAGAACACGCGCTATTATCGCCAAGGAAAAGGGCCTTGAGCCACTTGCAAAGGTGATTCTTGAGCAGAAGACAAAGGAATCCCCTGAATCTCTTGCGGCTCAGTATATCAGCGAAGAAAAGGGCGTAAATACTATCGAAGAAGCTCTTCAGGGCGCAAAGGACATTATCGCAGAAGAAATCTCCGATAATGCCGATTACCGCAAGGAAATCAAGCGTCTTTACCACAAGACAGGTACAATCGTCACAAAGGCAAAGAAGGAAGAGGACAGCGTTTACCGCCTCTATTACGATAACTCTGAGCCAATCAAGTACATAAAGTCCCACCGTGTTCTCGCTATCAACCGCGGCGAAAACGAAGACTTCCTCTCTGTCAAAATCAATGCCGACAGAGGCGAAATCATCTCTTTCCTCCGCCGTAATACAGTAAGAGTTCCGCTCGGCACAACAAGTCAGCTTGTAATCGAAGCGACAGAAGATGCATTTGACCGCCTTATCGCGCCGTCTGTCGAAAATGAAATGAGAAATCTGCTGACAGAAAATGCCCAGACAGGCGCTATCGAGGTCTTTGGCGAAAATCTCAAAAATCTCCTCCTTCAGCCGCCGGTCAAAAACCGCGTTGTAATGGGCTTTGACCCTGCATACCGCACAGGCTGTAAGATTGCAGTAGTCAACGAAATGGGCGACGTGCTCGATACAACTGTCGTATATCCTACACC
>JAZUBN010000167.1:0-7884 GCA_045638565.1 Oscillospiraceae bacterium
TGCAGGTCGGTAGTGTAAAAAGTGCAGTACCCCTCCTGAACAAAAGTGCAGGTAATATATAAATAAATATATTTATAAAGAAATATATAGAAAGAGAATTTACACAGCGCGTGTGACATGACAGATGTGATTTTTTATTATTTTTGTTTTTTAATCCCCCAGTCATCCTTCGGATGCCAGCCCCCTTGATTCAAAGGGGCCTTTGGAATAAAATTTTCAAGCCTCCTCCTTGTAGGGGGAGGTGGCGGCAAAGCCGTCGGAGGGAGAGAAAATCCTGTGCAGACAAATATCTTAAATATTATGCGAAATGTTTTTATAAACAATTTCGCCATAGTATGATAAGATATATCTGCCCACAGAAAAAGGGCAGGTTGCTCTCCCTGCCCTTTCAAATTATTCAAGATTAAGTTTATTTTTCAGCACATAGTCTGTAATCATAATGTGCGCCGCATTATAAATCAGCAGACAGACAATAAATCCGATGAAAATCAGATGGGATACCATCTTCCCCGAAATATCTATCCTGAGCAAATCCCAGCTCTGTACCTTTTCAATGGTCATCACAAGTCCGCTCGACAGAATATTGAATATTATACCGTTGACAAAATACCAGCCGAAAGAAGCCAGCATTTTATTCTTATTGGAAATATGCCCCAGCGAAAGAGCTGTATAAATCGGTGTGTACACCGCTGCTATACCAAGAATGCCGATTATCACCATATAAATCACGAACATCACGCCGTTCATTCCGCCGTAACGGAAGATGTCGATAAACAGCTCGCCTACAATTTTTATATCATTTGTCGGCATAAGAATAAAGAGCGACGCAAGTCCTACAAGTCCGCCGATTATCGTCCATGCAACTGCCGCAATCAGCTTGGACAGGATAAGGTCGATACGCTCAACAGGCAGAGTCATCATAAGATATCCTTCATCACCCAGAAGGTTTCGCTTGAAACGAAGCACGCACTGAATGAATGTGATAAGCGCAAGACCCATCAGTATTGCCATAAAGGCGAACATCAGCACAAACCCGGAAATTTCATATTCCCACTTCGGATTGTAGCTTGTAAAACGGTTTGCTATGGCCAAAAGTATGGAAAGTCCGTAAAGCGGCAGGAAAAGTCTGCCTATCGATTTGAATTCATATCTGAGAAGCTTGCCTAACATCTGAACACCTCCCTGAAAAGAGCATCGACGCTCTTGCCCTCTTTTTCTCTGATGGTATCCGCATCGGAATTGAGCTTTATAACGCCGTTCTGCAGGAAAATAACCTGATCGAGCACCTTTTCCACGTCGCTGATAAGATGGGTGGAAATAAGCACGGTGGCATCTTCGGCATATGACGAAATAATGGTATTGAGTATATAATCCCTTGCGGCAGGGTCGACACCGCCTATCGGCTCGTCAAGAAGATAGAGCTTGGCTCTGCGGCTCATAACGAGGATGAGCTGAAGCTTTTCCTTTGTGCCCTTTGACATGGTTTTCAGCCTGTCCTGAGGCTTTATACCAAGGCTTACAAGCATATCTGTTGCCTTTTTCATATCGAAATCCTTATAGAACTCCCTGAAAAAGAGCAATATATCGGTAACACTCATCCAGTCATTGAGATAGCTGCGCTCAGGCAAATAGGAAATGAGCGAATTTGTCTCCGGCGAAACAGGCTGACCGCAGATTAAAATCTCGCCGCTGGTCGGAGTGATAAGTCCGGCTGCCAGCTTGATAAGGGTGGTCTTGCCGCTTCCGTTAGGGCCCAGCAAACCTACGATTCTGCCCGGTGACAGCTCAAGATCGAGGGACGAAAGAGCGTGTTTATTGCCATAGATTTTGTGCAGATTTCTGCACTGAAGAATTGACATTTTATATTTACCTCCTTTGTATATTGGTTGTATGGGATTTTACAGTCTTTCATTTATCATCTGGCGGATTTCGTCCTTTGTAAGTCCTGTCTGTTCAAGACGGGAAAGCATTTCATCAACGATTCCTGCCGCCGCTGACTTCTGAAGATTCTTTATAAGAGACATATCATCGGTGACAAAGCGCCCCGATGTACGCTCGGAATGAATAAGCCCCTCCCTTTCCATTTCGGAGAGAGCTCTCTGCATTGTATTGGGATTGACGGCCGCTTCGACGGCAAGGTCACGCACCGACGGAAGTTTTTCTCCCGGTTTATACATTCCTGTCAGTATTCTCTGTCTGATTTGCCATATTATCTGCAGATAAACAGGGCGTGTATCATCAAAGTTCCAAGGCATTCATCTTCTTCCTTTCACAGTGTTATATTTCGAAATACATTGTACTATCTAACTAATACAATAGTACAATATCAAAGCCGATTTGTCAAGAGGAATTTTGGCTAGAGTTAAGTGAGGTTTCCCCTGTGCAAAGCGGAAACACAAAACAAGGCGCGGCAGTTGGGAAGCTGCCACGCCTCAATATCAGAAAAACGGGTACTTTCGGCACGAAAACACAGCAGGAACATCTGCATTTTCACACCATTATATAAGGATATGCTCTGACACATATTCATCACCCGAAACAGCCTTAATTATGTCGTATTTCTCCTGCAAGCGCATAATTATGCATATTTCAGGGCCAGACCTTTTCACCGCGAAATCCGACCGCCATCAGCTCACGGAAGTCTGCGCAAGCCATCACAGACTGTCGTAAAACGCCCTTCCGTTCCGCCCGGAATGGCATTTCACTCCAGGGTTTCGTCTGTAACGGACAGACAGTCTGTTCAATGTACCTCGTTTGTTCTGCATATAAAAATATCCCCTATGGCTGAGCCACAGGGGAGGAAATTATCCTTCTTATCCTATGAAAGCCCAACACAAAATGCGCGTGCAGCATATCTGCAAGCGAAACGGCTAAATCGTCTGTACATATACACGAGAGCCTTCATTTTGTATATCCTTTCATTTCTTTGTATATTTATGCATATATTATTGCACGATAAAGCGTACAAGTCAATAGGCATAACCGCATTTTGTGAGGTTTCTACACAGCATTTTGTCTATTTGGAATAATGTGAATATATAATACTTTTCCTATTGACATATCATGACAAATAATGCTATACTTTATACAAATAAATACTGTCTTCGGGGCAGGGTGAGATTCCCTACCGGCGGTAAAGTCCGCGAGCGAAAGCTGAACCGGTGTGATTCCGGTACCGACGGTATAGTCCGGATGAAAGAAGATAGAGCGCCAGAAATATATTCTGACGCGCTTTATTGCCCGCATAATTATGCAGGGCTTTATTTTTTACCCCCGGCAGTAAAATTCATGGAGGATTTTACTATGACCACACGCAAAATCACTGTGACGGCTCTTTTTGCCGCCATCGCAACCATCCTTATGTACATCGAATTCCCGCTGCCTCTCATGCCGCCATTTCTCAAGGTGGACATTTCGGGCGCAGTAATTCTCCTCGCCGTTGTGGCTCTCGGACTTAAGGAAAGCATTTTTGTCCTTGCCATCAAGGACCTTATCCACCTTATGAGCACAAAAACAGGCGGCGTAGGCGAGCTTGCCGACTTCATCATGCTGACAGCAATGGCTGTTACATTTTATCTTGTAATGAAGAAATACAAGGGCACAAAGGGCGTGCTTATGGGCACAGTTTTTGCCACAATTTCTCTCATCATCGTCGGTATGATTACAAACCGCTTTATGCTCATTCCATTCTACTCAAAGACAATAATGCCGCTCGATGCCATCATCAGCCTTTGCCAGAATATCAATCCTAAGATAACAAGTATCAACGGATACATTGTATGGGGCGTTGTGCCTTTCAATCTTATAAAGGGCATAATCGTCGGTTTTATGACTGTACTGCTCCATAAAAAGATAGGTTCTATCATTGAAAAGGAAAAGATTTAACACACAAAGCCGTCCGTAAGGGCGGCTTTTTTGGTGTATCTTATCCGCCACAACTTTGTCAAAAAAAACACAATTTTCATTGACATCATATAATAAATATGATATACTATAATCAAGATAAATAATTAACAATTTTATATTTACGAAAGGAGTTCAGCTATGGCAACTGTCAACGGGCAGGATTTTGATACCACTTCCTATGACAAGGTAACGGGCAAACGCATCAGGGAAAACCCAACATGGGGCGGCAAAACACAGTTCAGACTCCTTGCGGGTGTCGGCATCGCCCTTCTCGTTTATATCATTTTCAAGTTATATATTTAGGTATAAGAAAACTCTCTGCGAATTGCAGAGAGTTTTTATTTTATTATTTTACATAACAACCTCTCCACCATTCTGCGAATGGTCCCCCTCCACTTGCACAGGGGTGGCTAGATATGGTGGAATTATGGAGAGTTTTCTTTATGTATATTTACTGTCCGACCTTATAATTTCTGTCGAGTGAGAAGCCGCGGCCTCTTACTTCGTGGATATCGGAAATTGTGATAAACGCCTTGTCGTCGATAGCCTGAATAAGCTGATTTGCATCATAAAGCTTTCTCGATGGGATAACACAGAGAACTGCTTCCTGCTCCATCTCATATTTACCTGTTCTGATCTTCATCATTGTAGCGCCTGCTTCAAGCTCATTGAGGAAGGCATCTCTGATCTTTTCATACTCATTGGAAATGACGAGAAGCTGTGTCTGCTTCTGGCCGAGAACTGTAACCTTGCCGATGACAACCGAAGTTACAACAAGCATAAGCACACCGAGAAGCATCTGTTCGGAATTACTGAAAAGCATCTGTGTGAGGATGACGAGGAAATCGACAACATAAAGTGTCACAGAAACCGGCGCGTGTGTGTATTTGTTGAGCACGAGCGCAAGAACGTCTGTGCCGCCTGTGGAAGCGCCCACACGGATAACGATGCCAACACCGATACCGATGCAGATACCGCCGTAAATCATAGCGATGAGCGGATTTTCTGTAAGGCCCTGAAGTGCAGGAATGCCTTCGCATATTTTGATCCACGATGGGTATACGATTGTGCTCAGAACTGTGGAAACTGCGAATTTCTTGCCAAGCTGCCATGTGCCGAGGGCAAAGAGCACCACATTACAGATAAGTACGGCAAGAGAAAGCTCCATCCCTGTAAAATGATTGATGGCAAGAGAGAAACCTGTCGAGCCGCCTGAAACGAATCCATGTGGTACTATGAAGCCGACAACACCGATGGCAACGATGAGATTGCCGATGATTACACCGAGAACTGTTGTCAGGCTCTTTTTAAGTTTGTTGTTCATTATAATAAATACTCCTGTGTAAAAGACTAATATTATAATTATATCCTATATAATAGGCAGAAATCAATAGGCAATTTTAATAAAACATAAAAAAGTCACTCAGATGAGTGACTTTTTCTATCTTAATTTTTCTTGAAAAGCTTGTCTGCGATAGATCCGCCGATTTTTCCGATGCCGTCTTCAACAGCATCTTCAACGATATCTTCGATAACATTGCCGATTTTATCGGAAATGCTCTTTGTGATTTTCTTATCCTTAACGATATCATCAACTACGTCGTCGATCTTGTCCTTTACAAAATCTTCAACCTTATCCATAAGTTTTTCCTTGTTCATAAACGAACCTCCTGTCCTTTATTACCTATTATTATAGTTCAAAACTCCCTGCTTTGCAAGTATTTTTATGCTTTTCTTGCCCTTATAAGCAGAAAATCCGGCTTGTGATATAAATCCCGCTGCTCAGGGAAATCTCTGAGCAACTCTTCTGTCGGAAGTGGCTCAATCATCTTTTCAATGACGAAGCCGTTTTCGGTAAGGGTATTCACAACGGTTGAAAACATACGGTGATATTTTTTCACGCCCTCCACAAACCAGACAGTGTCCCTCTCCCCTTCAATGCCGTAATTTGCAAGATTCATATGAATTTTATTGCCCTTTTCGTCCTTTGTCCAGCGGTTTCCGCCCGAATGACAGGTGACTATCGGATTTTCCTGGGAGAAAATAAATAATCCGCCATCATTCAACAGGCTGTGGACATTTTTTACAAGCCGGTCAAAATCCTCCACATAATGAATGGCAAGCGAGCTTATAACAAGGTCAAACTTCCCGTCAAGGCGGGAAATATCCTCCATCGCCATATTTACATAGGTTATTTTCTCGTGGGCATTTTCCTTGCAGGCGATTTCCAGCATTTTTTCCGAAATATCGATGCCGATGATGCCTTCTGCTCCCATTTCCACGAATTTCACACAATGCTCACCGAATCCGCAGCCTAAATCGAGGATTTTCTTCCCCTCAAGAGATGGCAAAAGCGAAAACAGGGCAGGGATTTCAAAAAGGTCATTGGCGTTGCCCTTCCTGC
Organism: Oscillospiraceae bacterium; assembly: GCA_045638565.1. Taxonomy (GTDB): domain Bacteria; phylum Bacillota; class Clostridia; order Oscillospirales; family Butyricicoccaceae; genus SIG471. The sequence continues at coordinate 6,311 of JAZUBN010000167.1, forward strand.
CGCGCAGCTTTTTATAGCCGTCGAAAAAGATTTCATTGTCATAGATATTCTGCCTTGCCATAGCCGACCTCCTTATATTTATAAGGTTATTTTACCATAAAAAAGAGAAAAAAGCCACCTTTTCAGATGGCTTTTGAGTGTATTTTAGTCTTCTGCAGGCGGTGTATAGGTCATCTCAACCTTCTTCGCCATGCGTTCTTCCACCTCAAGAATTGTCACCTTAAGGTTTTCAAATTCAAACTTATCGCCCTGCTTCGGCCAGTCTTCAAGCTCACTTGTGACCCAGCCGTGAACGGTTGCGCTGTCGACCTCATTGTCCATATCGAAAAGTCTGAACACCTTTTCAATGCTTGCCGAACCGTCGGCAACATAGGTATATTCGCCCGTCTGCTCGATTTCACGGACGATATCATCGTGCTCGTCCCAGATTTCGCCGACAAGCTCTTCAATTACATCTTCAAGTGTGACAATGCCCATTGTACCGCCGTATTCATCTGTTACGATGGCAAGATGGCATTTCTGCTCCTTGAGAGAAGGGAGAAGCTTGGAAATCTTCACCTGGTCTGTGATGTAAAGCACAGGCTTGATGACACCTGTGATGTCTCCTCCTTCAAGCGTGAAAATATCCTTGATATGGATAACGCCGATTACGTCGTCCATAGTTTCGCGATATACAGGCAATCTGGAATAGCCGCTTTCGGCAAATCTTGCCTTGATTTCATCAATGCTTTCGCCGATTTCGACAGCCACAACCTCTGTACGAGGTGTCAGCACGCCTGCAACTTCAATATCTGTAAAATCGATGGCGCTTCTGATAAGCTCACTTTCGTGCTGCTCGATACCGCCGTCTTCGGCAGCTTCCTCAACGATGGTGATAAGCTCTTCTTCTGTGATGCCCTTGTCTTCAGACACCTTGATAAACACCGAAATAAGCTTCTTCCACTGGGCAAAAAGCCAGTTGAAAATAGCAAGAACTATCATAAGAGTCTTGATGACAGGAGCCGAAGCCATGGCAAACTTTTCAGGCATTTCCTTGGCAATACTCTTAGGTGTGATTTCGCCGAAGATGAGGACAAGCACTGTCATGACAGCTGTTGAAACGGCAACGCCGGCATCGCCATAAAATCCCACAAAAAGAATAGTTGCAAGAGATGAGGATGCAATATTTACAATATTATTGCCGATGAGGATTGTCGAAAGCAGATTATCATAGTCTTCGGCAAGATTAAGGGTGAGTCGGGCACGCTTATCGCCCATCTGAGCCATATTTTTAAGACGGATTTTGTTTACCGATGAAAAAGCGGTTTCTGTGGCCGAAAAATAGGCCGACATCATAATGAGAAGGCCGAGAATCACTATCAGGGCCGTACTGTCAGAAAGCATAATTTACTCCTTTTGATTGAAAAAACTTAAATAAAAACACAAAAAGGCATACCCTGCGCTTACAGAGTATACCTGTATATTAACTTGGATGTGATGTTGGCATTACACGCCGCGTCTTCGTCCATTTTTGTAATTTAACAATACCTTTCTTGTGTTATCCTTTATATAGTACCACAGTTTACAGTAATTGT
>JAZUBN010000168.1:0-10382 GCA_045638565.1 Oscillospiraceae bacterium
GCTCGGTTGTGGAGAGGGCCGAGTGGGATGCACTTCTTGATAGCTGCGATAACTGGTTCTGTCATGAGAACGGATTCAGAGAATTCAGCACCGCCGTGGTGAACACGGTGACCTACTGCATCGATTTCGGAAAGGCTCTTAACTACGCCGTTTTCAGCATCTGTGAGGAGGCCGATAACGAGTTCGATAGCTTCAGAGTGGGAAGCCATAGCATGGTCGCCCTTGATCTTGTCGCCCTTGCCCTGGTGTGTGTACTTACCATCGATACCGATTCTTTCGCAAAGACCCTTTGCTACTACTTCTTCTGTCTTCATATCGAAGAGCTGATACTTGAGGGAAGAAGAACCTGCGTTGATAACTAAGATGTTCATTGGATTTTTCTCCTTAAATTATATTGTCAAAATATTATTTTTTGATATAATATATATACCAAGTTATATTTTACACTATAAGTCGATTTTTTTCAAGGGGTTTTTGAAAAGTTTAGCCATTCAGGAGGATTTTTTTGTGAATATATGCGGAATAATCTGTGAATACAACCCGTTTCACAATGGTCATAAATATCAGATAGAACATACGAGGGAGATTCTGGGTGAGGATACCCTTATCGTCTGCCTTATGTCGGGCAACTATGTCCAGAGGGGCGAGATGGCCCTTTACCATAAAAATATAAGAGCAAAAGCGGCATGCCTTGAAGGAGCGGACATTGTCCTCGAGCTTCCTTTGCCATATGCCCTTTCCTCGGCTGAAGGCTTTGCCAGAGGGGCTGTGGATATTCTTACAAAGATTGGCTGCACACATCTTTCCTTCGGTGCAGAGGATGATAATGTGGACAGTCTTAAGGAGATTGCTTCACTGCTTCTTGAGAAGTCTACCATCGATGCCACCCTTGCCAATATGACAAGCGGTATCTCCTATGCCGTTGCCCGTGAAAAGGCGGTTTTTGCACAGATTAAAGAGAAGGCTTCCCTGCTTAAATCCCCTAACAATATTCTTGCGATAGAGTACATCAAAGCCATAATTTCTCTTGAAAGCAATATGATTCCCCTTGCCGTAAAACGCATGGGCGCAGGGCACGATACAGGCGATGTTGTGGAAAATACGGCATCCGCCACCCTTATCCGCCAGCTTATAAGAGAGGGTGAAAATGCCGATCATCTTATGCCGTCAAGGGCTGCTGAAATGTTTAAGAATGCCCCTGTTCACAAGATAAATGATGATATTATTATGTCCCATTTAATACGTCTTACTCTCGATGACTGGAGACAGTTTGCCGATGTTTCCGAAGGGCTTGAATACCGTATTTTTGACGCTGTACAATCCTCTTTCACCTTTGATGAAGTATGTGAAAAGGCTAAATCCAAGCGCTATGCTCACGCGAGAATACGTCGTATTCTGATGAATGCCTTTCTCGGTATAAAGAAGGCGGATGTGCCTGATGCTTACCCTTATGTAAAGTTATTAGCCTTTACCAATAAAGGACGCAGTCTGCTGGCAGAAAACCGTGAAAATGAGAATATCAGAGTCATCACGAAGCCTGCACATATCCGTGATATGGATGAAAAGTCAAACCGTCTTTTAGATATGGAGATACGCGCATCGCGCCTCTATCATATGTTTGGCGGCGGCACGTATATAAATGAATTCAAATCACCGGAATATGTGAAGTAGAGGAAAGAAAAAGCCATCCGATTGGATGGCTTTTATTATTTTATGCATCGTCCTCTGTTTCTTCTGCAAGGATTTTAGAAATTACAGCTTTTTCCAGTCTGTGGTTTTCAATTTCCAGAACCTTTATGTACAGCCATTCGGTCTCAATCTCGAACTGTGTACCGTCCTCCGGAATGAAGCCCTTCTGCGCAAACACAAGACCGCCGAGGGTGTCATATTCCTCTGTCGGAAGATTGCCGTCTATAGCTTCCTCAATTTCTTCAAGTGAGAGGTTGCCTGTGACAAGCCATTCGTTTTCGCCCGTCTGCTTTATGCCTTCAGGCTCACCGTCAACATTTTCCACATTGAAATCCCCCACAATCTGTTCAAGCAGGTCATAGAGAGTTACTGCGCCCAACACCCCTCCGTATTCGTCAAGCACGATAGCAAAGCGATGTCTGCGCGTCTTCATCTGCTTGAAAAGCACATCGGCCTTCATATTTTCAGGTACGAAAAAGGCAGGTTTTACAGCTCTCTTTATGATATTTTCCTGTGTGCGGTCTTCAGGCTTTATAGCAAAGAAATCCTTGATATTGAGAATACCAACGATATCATCCACACTTTCACCACAGACAGGATAGAGGGAATGACGTGTTTCAAGAATGATATTTTCCCAGACAAGCGGAGAATCCTCTGTCCAGAGAAGTGTGAGGTCGGTTCTGTGAGTTACGAAATCTCCGATAGGAAGGTCGTCAAATTCAAACAGGTTGTTGATAATTTCCTTTTCCTGAGCGTCGATAGCACCTTTTTCTTCACCTACATCAACCATCATTCTGATTTCTTCTTCGCTGACCTCTTCATCATCTTCATCAGGATCGATGCCAAAAAGACGAAGAATGCCGTTGGTGGAAGCGTTGAGAATGAATACGACCGGCGAGAAAATCTTTGAGAAGAATGCGATTACGCCTCCGATTGAAAGAGCCATGGATTCCGCCTTCTTCATCGCAATACGCTTAGGTACAAGCTCACCAAGCACGATTGTAAGGAAGGAAAGAATAAGAGTAATAAGGATAACTGCGATAGAATCGAGGGTCTTGACAGGGATATTTACCCCCATTCCAACTACCCATTCAACAAGGATATCCGAAAAGTTTTCGGCAGCGAAAGCCGAACCGAGGAAGCCTGCAAGAGTGATGGCTACCTGAATTGTTGAAAGGAACTTTGTAGGCTGTTCGGTGAGTTTAATGAGCTTTTTAGCTCTCTTGTCCCCTTCTTCAGCCATTTTTTCAAGTTTTGCGTCATTTATTGATACGATTGCAATTTCCGCTGAAGCGAAAAATGCGTTGATTGCTATTAGTATGGCCTGCAGGGCCAGTTGCCAGATTAACATATTTCCTCCATTTTGGATTTTTGATTTATAGGGTGTAATGAACAATCCCTCCACCGCCAAAGGCGTTCCCCCTCCCTTTGCACAAGGGAGGCTTTAATGAGGGCTATATCAAGAATATCGAATAATGCTACATTCGTCTTTTTTCAAAACACAAAAAGGCAAACCTCTGAGCATATTGCAAGAGATCTGCCTGAATAAACTGATTTTTAACTGTTATGTATGCGGTACAACACCCGCAACTGTCGCCGTCCATAGTTTTGCTGTTTTCTCCTTGAATGATATTGAGACGATTATACAATATTTTAGTAAGGTTGTCAAGGAGGATATGTAACCTCTAAATTATCTTTATAGGATAAAATAGCCTCTTATTAGTTTGTTTCTATATTCCAAATCATCTCACTAAGCCCATACAACATATTTTGACGCTCTTCAATTGCAGCTTTATCCCAACTATTCCACGACTTAAGTAACTGATTAGTACGGTTTATTGCTGTATCTTTACCATGATTTATAAGCTCAGGCAATGATGATGTAAGATAAAACTGTGATTGCTTATACGCTTTTATTTTTTCATCATACATATTATCCTTGATAGATTTGTTAAGAGTATTTTCTAATAAAGTAAGATTGCCTAGTCGGTTTATGTAGATATTAAACTCATCTTCATTCATTTTATAAGAATCTTTATCGGAACAAGCCCTTGGCATAATATGTTCTATTTCCACCGTTGTTTTTGTGTATTCAGATAACTCACCTACATTCGTTTCACTACTTCTCAACGCATTTACATATGCAGTAATCTTGGCAAGAATAAATTTTACACGATACTGCTGCATACTGTTAAGACCAAGTCGCATAAAATTAACCTCGTTATTTTGTTTCCACTCGTTTAGTGTTCTAATAACCTTATCTGCCACAAAAGAGTCTAACTCTTCAACAGTCTTTATAACTCGAATATATTTGCACCATGAAGCAAATGTTTTTTCTGTTACATTTGTAGCTATTTTATTGACAACTGCATAATAAACTGCCGACTCAAGTATACACTTAAACTTAGTAAGTGCATCTCCATTCATATTTGAAGCTGCAAGCATAAGCATAAGATGAAGCTTATATGCTTTACCTGCCAACATAGGAATATTTTTGAGATGTATGTTTCCCTCATAGTTATTGGCCGGCATCCTATATTTTACATATAACTCTACATTATCTTTCATTCTCTGTACAAATTTAAATGGTTCTTCTACATAATGACACTGATTATTATTATTACTCAACCAAGTATAAATCTGATCTTCGCGAAGTATTTCATCCCTCTCTCCTGACATATCATAATTTGCCATTATAAAATAACGCAAAAATCTGAGAGGCTTTTCGTCTATTTTTTCAAGTTCACGAGTTATAGCTCTCCAATTCATATTAAGCTCTTTGAATTTTTTTCTATCAACTTGCCTAAACACCATATTCTTCAACAAATCCATAGGATCAAGGCCTTTTCCTCGTTGATTTATGGTTTCAAATATTTTAAGAGCATCAGTAATATCGTGAGTCTCGATTCGAATAAAGCTTGTTTTATTTAATACAAAATATACAAACTTTTTTAATTCAGAAATATCTTTAAAACTTTCAAAAAGGAAGTCTTGGATATTCTTAAAAGCGTCAAACAACCTATCACCTGACTGCGTAAGATTATTCGGTCTTTCTTCATTCTTTTCTATCATTTCAAGACAATCTGCTGCGTCTTCATATTGAAGTTGCAAATGATAACTATTAACAACATCACCATCGCTATTCATAGTAGGGCTGTATATTAAGTTTTCAATTATGCTTGTCTGCTCACCGCTTTCAGCATATCTTTTCTTTATTGCACAAAGCAAAATAAAAAAGGTAGTCAGTCTCTGCTGTCCATCTATCAACTCAAAATAACTTCCAGAATTATAAGTTACAATAGTTCCTAAAAAGTATGTTTTTTCCTTATCCATATTGTACGCTTCAAGCAGATCAGTAAGCAGCTGTTCTACCTGTCCATCATCCCAAACATACTCTCTTTGATAATCAGGTACTATATAATGATCCTTAAATGCAGAAATTATAGAATGATCGTTGTACTTTATATGTGTATCTGCCATAATTGTATATCCTCTCAAATACATCTAAATATAATTTTATTATATATCATTTAGCTACCTTTTACAATAATAAACTAGACAAAAATAAAGAGCAGAATCTCTCTGCTCTTTAAATCTGTATTTTTAGTAAATATACTCGAACTGGAGGCCGCAGGCATCGACAATGTCTTTTTCCTGAACGCCAGCCTTTTCAAGCATATCGAACACGCCTGCTTTGCGGAGTGTTCTTTCGAAGTACATTCTTGATTCGTAATCGCCGAAGTTTGTGGAGCCGACGACCTTTTCGATCCATGTACCACGGATGTAATAAATACCGTCTTCGAATTCGATCTGGATATCGCGTTCTGCAGGAAGTGTTTCTTCCTCGAATACGAAGTCTGCTTCGAAATCTGGGATTGGATCGAGCTTCTGAAGCTCATCCCATACCTTATAGATGAGTTCACGTGTACCTGTATTTGTAGCTGCGGACATTTCAAGGCACATAAAGCCCATCTGTTCTGCTGCAATCTTGACTCTTTCGAGGTTATCGCTGCCTTCTTCAAGAATATCTGTCTTGTTGCAGACGATAATCTGAGGACGCTTTGCCAGCTCAGGGCTGTATCTTTCAAGTTCCTTGTTGATAATCATCATATCATCCACAGGGTCTCTGCCTTCGGAGCCGGAAACATCGACGAGATGCACGAGAAGACGGCATCTTTCAACATGGCGAAGGAAGTAATGGCCAAGGCCAACACCTTCGGAAGCACCTTCGATAAGACCAGGGATATCTGCGCAGACGAAGGACTGACCTGCGTCTACGAAAACAACACCGAGATTTGGTGTGAGAGTTGTAAAGTGATAGTTTGCGATTTTTGGTCTCGACTTGGAAATCATCGAGAGAAGTGTGGACTTGCCCACATTAGGGAAGCCGATAAGACCTACGTCAGCGATGAGCTTGAGTTCGAGAAGGATTTCTCTTTCATCGCCTTCAAGACCAGGCTTTGCAAAACGTGGAGCCTGTCTTGTAGGAGTTGCGAAATGGGCATTACCCCAGCCGCCTCTGCCGCCTCTTGCTGCGATAAAACGCTCTGTGCTCGACATATCGCACATGAGAGCGCCTGTTGCGCTGTCCTTGATAAGTGTGCCGCGAGGAACCTTGATGACAAGGTCCTTACCAGCCTTACCGAAGGAATTCTTGCCGCCGCCAGGCATGCCGCTTTCAGCAACATACTTTCTCTTGAAGCGGAAGTCAAGAAGTGTATTCATATGGTCATCGACTTCGAATACAACATTACCGCCTACGCCGCCGTCGCCGCCGTCAGGACCGCCTGCTGCAACATATTTTTCTCTATGGAAATGGACGATACCATCGCCGCCCTTACCTGCCTTGATTCTGATTTTAACTATATCGACAAACATGGATGGTTTCACCTCCGTTTTTGGTTTTGCTTATATCGTATGAAATTGCACAGGATGTGCATAATTTTACAAAAAAGGGGCAGACTGATGTCCGCCCCTTTGGCCTTCTTTAATTACTGAGCAATGTTTTCGTAAACAGAAACCTGCTTGCGATCGCGACCGAGCTTTTCAAACTTTACTGTGCCGTCAACGAGAGCGAAGAGTGTATCATCGCTGCCACGGCCAACGTTTGTACCTGGGTGAATCTTTGTGCCGCGCTGTCTTACGAGAATATTACCAGCCAAAACGAACTGACCATCAGCACGCTTTGCGCCAAGACGCTTACTTTCGGAATCTCTGCCGTTCTTAGTAGAACCAACACCTTTTTTATGTGCCATACTATTTATCCTCCAAATCTTTTGTTAATGTTAAAATGACTTATGCCTTGATAGCGGAAATCTGAACCTTTGTATATGGCTGTCTGTGACCCTGCTTACGTCTGTAGTTCTTCTTAGCCTTCTGCTTGTAAACAATGATCTTCTTGCTCTTGCCAGACTTAACAACTGTGCCTTCTACTGTTGCGTTGCCACCGAGTGCGATTTCTTCACCGTTAGCTACCATGAGCACGTTGTCAAATACAACTGTTTCACCATCAGCGATGTCAAGCTTTTCTACATAAATAGTATCGCCTTCTGCGACCTTGTACTGCTTGCCGCCTGTTACAATAATTGCGTACATTCTTTTTACCTCTTTCATAAATTATAATTAGAGACACGCTCTCATAGGCGTGCGTTTTACCGCAGCTTTAATAACACCTATTCGATGCGGCTTTATGTATTGTAACATAAGACTATTATTTTGTCAACAATAATTTTCAATATTTTTCGATTATTTTTTAGGGATTCTGCTTTCGCAAGGAACACCCACCTGACACTTGCCGCAGCCATATCTTACGATGCCGTTAGGGCCGTGAGGCGGGAACTTTTTGCCCACATATGGCGAGCAAATTTCGTGATTTTTGCCCTTTTCAACACCTTTTGACATATCAATGGCATTGACAGGACAGTTTTTCTGACAGACACCACACATAATGCAGTATTCGAAAGGACTGCTGTATTCACGCTCTGTCACAGGGAGCTTGGCAGTTGTGATGACAGAGCCGAGGCGGCCTGCCATACCCTTCTTTGTGATGATACCCTTGGAAAGGCTGAGCGTACCCAATCCTGCAATATATGCAACATGTCTTTCAGACCAGTTTGAGCAATATGGGTTGGCAAGATGGAAACGAGGGTCTGTTGTCGGGAATGCTGTATCAAAGCCTTCTTCGATGAGAAGATTTTTTACATATTCGCCCAGTGTATTCATCATCTGCTGACCTTCGATTCGTGCGTGAAGCCATTCATCGGAAGCCACGTCGCCCTTGCGGTTTGACACCTTTACGACTTCTGTGAAAGGCAGGAAGAAGGAAAGCACGCTTTGAGGGTTATCCACCCATTTATGAGGCAAATCAAAAGCTTCACCTATGATGCCTTCTTTGCGAAGTTCTTCAAAAAGAGGGTCATTTACATCGGCCACACCAAAAAGTGGCTCATCATATATCTGCATACCTGCAAGTTCAGGACGGATTGCGTCCTCCTCAGGCACATAATTGCCCGGGCAAGACAGCAGGAAGTCTGTTATTTTCTTTTTCAGGAGTTCAAAATCCATAGTGTTCTCCTTTTTGTAAGTTATATTCACGTTGTGAACTATGTTGCCTGCGGCAACTTTATGGTGTGATAAATCACATTTGTTAAAGCGGACCGTCGAGGACGCCGGCCCCTACAGATGGGATGTAACGGCAAACAGGAAGGCTGAAAATCAGCCCTCCTGTTGTGATTATATTTAATTACTTATCTCTCTGGAAGTACTTGTCGAGTTCCTTCTTGATGTTGTCAGGCATACCCTTTTCAACAGGAAGAACAGCGGAGTTAACAACGCGGGAAATCATCTTGTTAGCGAAGTCGATGTTCATCTTGAGCTGCTTTTCGCCGAGAGGGAACATTGTATCGCGGGATGTATGAATTTCAGATGTCTGTGTGCCGCGGGAAAGACCGATGCCAGGAACACCCTTATCAGCAAATGGAGCGGAGTCGGAAGAATGAACGCCCTTGCGGAACTGTGCGGAATAGCCCTGTTCCTTGCAGAAGATTTCAGCAAAGTCTTCAAGTTCCTTTGTGCCTGTTACGAACACGCTGTTAGGACCGAGGATTGTGCCGCACATATCGAAGTTGAAGCAGAACTTAACATTGTCCATGATATCTTCGTGCTTTTCAATCCAGCCCTTGGAGCCGAGGAGGCCCTGTTCTTCTGTGCCGCACCAGATGAAGTGCATTGTTCTCTTTGGCTTGTTTGCGAGGAAGTAGTTATAGATGCCCATAACAGCAGCAGAACCTGTTGCGTTGTCCCATGCGCCAGGAGCGAGTGTGAGGGAGTCATAGTGACCTGTTACAACGATGTGTTCTTCTGGCATTTCTGTGCCTTCGATTGTAGCAACAACATTCTGGGATGTAGCTGTGCCATCAACCTGCTCAAGTTCTACATGAATCATTTCAGCGCCGTTGCGGAGAAGATCTGTAGCTTCACGAGCGTGGATGAAGAATGTAGGGATTGTGCCGTATTCGAGATACTTTTCGCGTGCTGGACGTTCGTACATACCTGCGTCAGCATTTGTTTCGTGGTAATACTTACCCATGATAACGAAGATAGCAGCAGCATTGAGCTTAGCAAGGAGCTTATATGCATCGATGTTAAGCTGATTGATCATAACAACTGTATCGGAAAGGTCCTTGATGCCAAGGAGATCCATTTCAACGCAGCGTTCTGCGTACATAACCTTAAGGTCCTTGTTGATTGTGCCGCACATTGCGAATGGAACGAGGTTGAGTTCCTGTTCATATGGAGCGATAATCTTTGCACAGTGGCTCTTATACTGGGAAGCAGGAATTGTGAACTCTTCGAGAACAGCGCAGCCGCCCATCTTTTCAGCTTCAGCCTTGATGATTTCAGCAGCTCTTCTTTCTTCAGATGTGCCGCCGAAACGTGGAAAAGCGATGCTTTCAACAAACTTTAATGGTTCATAAACGTACATAATTGTTGTTTCCTTTCTGGATTGTTTTTCAGCCTCTCTTACTTAAGCGGAGAGGAACCACGTCAGTGGTAGAGAGATTTTCAATTTACAACCCCTCAGCCACACTTCGTGTGTCAGATCCCCTTGCACAGGGGAGCCTTAAATTATTTCGTTAGATCTATTATATAATATGTATAGGAAAATTGCAACTAAAATTCGTCTGCGTGTGGAACTGGGAGGTCAGCTGGGATTGGGCATTCATACTTCTTGCCGCCCATCATCTTATCGAATTCAACCTTTGCCTTTTCGAGGATTTCAGGTCTTTCGATAACTTCGAGACCGAAGAGAGCCATTACGCGAGCTGCGAATGTGGAGCCCTTTTCACCGATGGAAGAACCTGTGGAAGCTGTGATCTGCCAGCTGTGACCAGGAGCGCAGATTGGGTAACAAGCTGTTGTGAGGGAGATACCTGGGCAGATATGCTGTACATCGCCTACGTCTGTGGAGCCGAAGTGACCAACACTTGTAAGCTCGTAAACATGGTCGTGAAGCTGTTCAGCCTTATCTTCGCCGCCCTGAGATGCTACATAATTTTCATAGATAGCGCCTGTTGTCTTATTGATTTCCTTTGCCCATGCCTTTTCTTCGTCTGTCCATGGGTCTCTTGGGCACTTAGCCATAACCTTCTGGAGTTCGTCAGCGAATACATGGTTCATTGTGCTTTCGTGGC
>JAZUBN010000169.1:0-13081 GCA_045638565.1 Oscillospiraceae bacterium
CGCCCCCTTCACCGACCTGGGTGTCATAGCCGTTATGGAGTTTTACGATGAAGTCGTGGGCGCAGGCTGTCTTTGCCGCTTCCATAACCTCCTCCATAGTGGCATCAGGCTTGCCGTAACGGATGTTATCGGCAATTGTGCCCGAGAAAAGATGCGGTGTCTGAAGGACATAGCCAATCTGACTGTGGAGCCAGAGAAGGCTTCGCTCCTGCAAATCCTTGCCGTCAAGCAGGATTCTGCCGCCTGTAGGCTCATAGAAACGGCAGGCAAGCTTAACGAGCGTACTCTTGCCGGCGCCTGTTTCGCCTACGATGGCAACCGAGGAGCCTGCAGGGATATCGAGATTGAAGTGTTCAAGAACATTCACTTCGCCGTCAGGATACATGAATGTGACATCTTCAAATGTGATGTTACCCTTGATTTCTTCCCAGTTTTCACGCTTTGGCTCAAAGATTGTGCCGTACTTTGCCTCGATTTCAGGGGAATCCTTGATGAGAGGCTCGGTTGTCATCAGCTTGTGGATACGTTCAACATTTGCCTGTGCGGCAACGATATTTGTAAGACCGCCGATGATATTCTGAATAGGCTCGACGATGGAAAGTGTATAAGTGAGGAAGGTTACGAATTTCGCAATGTCGAAGCCGGTATCAAAATTGAGTACGCCGCCTGCCGAAAGAACAACGGCGAAGGCGCACGAGCCCATGAACATAACGAGAGGACCGAAAACCGCCTGGAGAGTTTTTGTGCTCATAGCCTTGTTGTAAAGGTCCTGTGCCTTTTCCATAAACTCAGTTTCGCGGTTTGCATTTGCCGAAAGGGACTTGATCGTCTTTGCACCCGATATATCTTCCGAAAATGCGGCAACAAGGGCGGAGTTTGCTCGTCTTACAGAGCGGTTGCCGATGAGCAGCTTTTTGCGGAAATATGCACAGACGGCAAGGCCGAACGGCACGATTATGAATACCAGAAGGGCGAGCTTGACGGAAATTGTGAACATCATTGCGAGAACGGCGAAGAGATAGCATATATCGAATACTAAATCTGCCAGCGCCCACGAGAAGATGTTGCCCATCATATTGGTATCCGACATGATTCGGCTCATAAGATAGCCGACAGGTGTCGTATTATAGAAGGAAAGCGGCAGCTTCTGTGTGTGTTCAAAAGCGGCGTTTCGCATATCCTTGCCTATGGTCATCTCGAGGAACATACATTTGCGGGAATATATAATGGTGAATATGACGGTTATCATCAGTAAGAAGAGATAGAGGGCGATGAAGGCGCCCATGCCGTCAAGGGTGTTATTCCCGATGAAGTGTGCTATTGCATACTCGGAAAACTTAGGGTAGATTGCCTCGACAACCGGGAGGACAACTGCCGAAAGAAGCATTATCGCGGTATGCTTTTTATAGCGTGTGAAAAACTTGAAAGGAAGGGCCCATGGTTTAGGGTCAAATTTGGTGCTCAGGGAATATTCATCAAAATTGTTAGCCATTATTCTCCCTCCTTTTCCGAAAGTTCTTCTTCCAGCAGGCTCTGGATATTCCAGATTCTGCTGTAAATGCCGTCTTCACGCAGCAATTCTTCATGAGAGCCGAGCTGACTGAGCTTGCCGTCCTTGAGAACGAGAATACGGTCAGCTTCCATAAGTGTTGTAGCTCTGTGGCTGATGATGACTGTTGTTACCTTTTTGTCGCGTTCCTTGAGAGCTTTGCGGATGCCTGCATCGGTTTCGGTGTCGACTGCAGAAAGGCTGTCGTCGAAAATGAGAACAGGAGGATCTGCAGCGAGTGTTCGCGCGATTGCCACTCGCTGTTTCTGGCCGCCCGAAAGTGTCACACCGCGTTCGCCAAGCATGGTGTCATAGCCATGAGGGAAGTTTGTTATCGAATGGTGGACATGGGCAGTTTCTGTTGCTGCAAAGATTTCTTCGTCGGTAGCGTCAGGATAAAGCATACGAAGATTTTCCATGATGGTCTTGCTGAAGAGGAAAGGCTCCTGCAGGATAAGACCCATCTGGCGTCTGAGGCTCATTTTTTCAAAAGTTCTGATGTCACGTCCGCCTATTGTGATTGTGCCTTCGTCGGCATCGTAAAGTCGGGTGAGAAGATAAGTGATGGTGCTCTTGCCCGAGCCTGTGCCGCCTAAGATGGCGAAGGTTTCACCTTCGTGGATAGTGAAGGAAAGTCCGTCAAGAACCTTGCCGTCTTCATAGCCGAAAGATACATTATCAAAGACGATGTCGCCCGAAACCTTGTGTTCGCCCTCACTTGGCTTTGGAGCTTCCTCCTCAAGGTCGAGAATCTGGCGGAGTCTGTCAATTGAAACGCCTACCTTACCCATATCGGCAACGATACGCGCCAGCATACGTGTAGGGCGGGTGACTGTTCTTATGTACATCATGAATGTGACGAAATTACCTGCCGTAATCTGACCATTTACCACGAAAAATACACCTGCAACGACAATGACCGCCACCTGGAACTGACGCATGAAGTCGCCAAAGGACCAGTGGACAGCGAACATCTTACCGAGCTTTATCCACAACTCGGAATAGATCTTGTTCAGCTCTCTGAAATTGTCGAGAGTATGCTTTTCCATGCCGAAAGCCTTGACGACGCGTACGCCTGCAAAGGCTTCCTGAGTAGCCGAAGAAAGAGCGCCTTCAGCCTCTTCGGTGTAACGGTAGGAATGACGTATTTTTTTGAAAAAATAGAGGGAAACGAAAAAGCTCAGCGGAATGGTTACAAATGCAATGGTCGCCAGCGGAATATTGAGGGCAAACATGAGAACGAAGGCAACGACGATCATACTTACCACGCGGACAAGGTCTGTCAGCTGGATAGCGATGAAGTTGCGCACAGTTTCAATGTCTGTTGTGCAGCGCTGGAGCGTATCCCCTGTTTGGGACTCCATATGCCATCTGAACGGGAGCTTTAAGATATGGCTGTGCAGCTTCTGTCTTAAATTGATGGAGATGCCCTCCGAAAGACGGGCTGCATAATACTGTCTCAGGCCGTTAAACAGGCCTGAAATGCCTACGAAAAACAGGTAGACAAGGGCGCAGATATATAGGTTTTCAAAGAGAAACTCTCTGCCGCCTATGTTTTCGATTATGTTTACGATTGGAAGAGGGAGGTCAAAAGGCTTTGTGCCGATGACCGAGTCGACAATCGTACCCACGAGGACAGGGGAGATATAGCTGAAGACAACGCCTATCAGCATACATACTACCGCCAGAATGAAAAACAGACGATTTTTACCCATTACCTGCCACAAAAAACCGAATGTGGACTTGTTTTTCAAATCGTCACCTCCTATAAAACTTATATATTTTATATAACTATATAATATAATAATTTTAATCGGTTGTCAATTATGCTATAATATGTTATAGTATATATTGATAGGGGCAACTGAGTTTTTTTCTGTCAGTCGCCCGGAGGCGAAGAGCTTGAAACAAGCCCATACTATTATACTCCAAACAGTTTTCGAATTATATTTTTATTGATAAAACCAATAAAACGGCGTACATCTAAAAGGTTTATCTATAAAGCGAAAAATATTTTATTAAAATAAAAGAAGGAGAAATCACTATGTTAAAGACAAATCGTGACAAGATCGCAATGCTTTCCGTTCAGGGACAGGTTCGCCATTCCCGCTATGCTACAAGCGGCAAGACAGGCATCGACGGCGAAGTTTTCTATATTCCTGGCACAGGCGGCATCACATACAATGCTCAGGTGGGCATGAACTGTGTCGACTGGAATGCCGACCATCTTGAACCTGGCGTAACAACACGTCATCCTAACGATGACTTCAATCACGCTTATATCGCATATTCCTGCGTGGGTAACGAAGCAATTATCGTTTCGGGCGAAGCAAAGGGCACAAAGGGCTTTGTAACAGGCAAGCACGGCGGATGCGAACATCTTATGGTGCATTTCGACCGCGAAACAAAGGAAAAGATGACAATGGACGATAAGATCCTCATCAAGGCTTACGGTCAGGGTCTCATCCTCGAAGATCATCCAAACATCATCGTAAGAAATCTCGATCCAAATCTCCTCGATAAGTTCAACATCATCGAAGAAGGCAAGAAACTGAAAATCGGCGTTGCAAAGATCGTTCCTGCATGTATTATGGGCTCGGGCTTGGGCACAGTTTCTCCAAACGCAGGCGACTACGATATCACTCTCCACGACAAGAAAATCATGAAGAAGTATGGTCTCGACGAGCTTCGTTTCGGTGACATCGTTGCTATTATGGATGCTGACACACGCTACGGCAGAAACTTCCGCACAGGCGCTGTCACAATCGGTGTTATCGTACACGGCGACTGCAAGCAGGCTGGTCACGGTCCTGGTGTTACATCTCTCCTTTCCTGCAAGACAAGCGACATCGTTCCATTCATCGACGAAAACGCAAACCTTGCTCACTATTTTGATGTAAAGTAAGAAAAATATATCTTCCCTGAGGGCAAAATTGCCCTCGGGGAATTGCCTGTGGGATGAAAAATGCTTCATTCCAGAGCCAATTCATTTACTTATATATAAAAGGAGAAAAATCCTATGACATACGCAGAAAAACTTTCGAAAATGATTCAGGTGGAGACCATTTCCCAAAAGGGCGAAAAGAATCTCCATAAATTCTATGCCTTCCATAAAGTGCTTGAAGAGCTTTTCCCTAACATTCACGCAAAGATGGAAAAGCGTGATTTTGAAGGCTCGCTGATGTTTTATCTCAAGGGCACAGGGGAAAAGGCTCCTCTTATGCTTATGAGCCATATGGACGTTGTGGAAGCCACAGGCGACTGGAAGCATCCTCCGTTTTCCGGTCATATCGACGGCAAGCGTGTATGGGGCAGAGGCACTCTCGATACAAAAGGCTCTCTCTTTGCTGTTATGCAGGCTGTCGAGGAAATGCTTGAAAATGACATCACTCTGCCATTCGACCTTTACCTTATCACTTCCTGTACAGAAGAAGTGGGCGGCGAAGGCGGTATTGCCATGGCAAAATACCTCAAGGACAACAATATAAATATCGGTCTGCTCATCGATGAGGGCGGCGCTATTATGAATGAGCCTATCAAGGGGGCGAAGGGCAAGTTTGCCATGATAGGTGTTATCGAAAAGGGCGGCGGCAACCTTAAAATCATTGCACGTTCCAAGGGCGGCCATTCTTCAACTCCGCCTAAAAACACACCTATCGCCCGTCTTGCTGCCTTTGTAAATCACATCGAAAAGCACGATCCTTTCCGTGTGGAAATTTCTCCGCAGGTCGAAAGAATGCTCGAAGTGCTTTCGACAAATATGGAGGGTGTTCTCGGCCTTGCAATTAAAAACAAGCAGTATACAGCTCCGCTTATCAAGCTTGTTATGCCTAAGGTCAGCCCTACTGCAGGGGCTATGCTCAAGACTACCATTGCATTTACAATGCAGGGCGGCTCACAGGGGGCAAATGTGCTTCCTCAGGAGGCTTATGTTGTGGCAAATCTCCGCTTCATCCCTCATCAGAATAAGGATGAAAGCATTGAAATCATAAAGAAAATTGCCAAGAAATATGACCTTGAAGTCGAAGTTATGTCGGCTCGTCCTGCCACACGTCCGACAGATATCAATGGTGAAGGCTATAAATATGTGGAAAAGACACTTAATAAGGTCTTCCCTGATGTGCTTGTTTCGCCATATGTTATGGTGGGCGGCACAGACTCTCGTTTCTATGCAGGCGTGACTAAGGACATCATCCGTTTCGCTCCGATTTTTATGGACGACCAGCAGTATGCCTCTGTCCACGGCACAAACGAAAATGTCTTTATCGATGCTCTGCCTAAGGCTGTCGAATTCTATAAGGAAATCGTAAAGGGATATTAGGCTATAATTTCCCATATCGCCTTATGTGGTAATTGATTTTGCTTGCGGTAGGGTATAATATATAATTAAAGATTATTCTGTTGCCGGAGGTTTATATGAGATACAGAATTATTGCAGACAGCTCGTGCGACCTGCCTTCTGATTTTCTTGAAAAAGATGATATAGATTTTTCCATCGTGCCCCTTACAATAACTGTCGACGGCAAGGATTTCGTCGACGATGATTCTCTCGATATAAAAGCGCTTCTCGATGTTATGCGCACAGGCAAGAGTATGGGCACAGCCTGTCCTTCGCCATCTGCCTTTGCTGAGGAGATGAAGAAAAATACCCACAGCGTGTGCGTAACCATTTCGCAGAATCTCAGCGGCACATACAATGCGGCCGTTCAGGGCGCTGAGATGGCCAAAGAAGATGTGGAAGGCATAAAGGCGGAAGTAGCCGACAGTTTTCTGACATCGGGCGGCATGGTCCTGATGATAATGAAAATGCGCGAATGGATAAAGCAGGGTCTGCCTTATGAGGTCATCGTTGAAAATGTAAGGGCATACCAGAGAACGATATGCGCCCGATTTGTGCTGCAGGACCTTGGCAATCTTGTCAAGGCAGGACGAATGAGCAAGGTGGCAGGCGTTTTCGCTTCGGCATTGTCGCTCTGTCCTGTTTGCGGTGACAACGGCAACGGTCAGATAGTTGTGCTTGAAAAGGTGAGAGGGGCAAAACAGGCTCTTTCACATCTTGTGGATACTGTGGCGGAAAAGGTGAAAAGCGTAGGCAAATTCCCTGTTGTCATCTCCCATGTTGACAACGAAGAGCAGGCAAATCTGCTTAAGAATATGATTTATGAGCGTTACGGCCTTGATGATGTGATGATTCTTCCTGCAAGAGGTCTTGTGGCTTACTATGCGGCGAACAAGGGCATTGTAATGTGTTTTTAAAACAAAAGCGTGTACATTTGTACACGCTTTTTATGGTTTCATAAATTAAAGATTTAATTAAATCACAAGCTTACCAGCCGAGCGCATGGCTCGGTTCGTCTCCGACGGGGACTTTTGTTCGGTCAAAAGTCCGAAAACCCGCAAACTGGTCACGCAGTTTGATCACGGTGACCAAGGGCTGCGCCCCTGGACCTCTTGTGTGTGACAAGTCACATTTCATATTCGCTCTGCGAGCGCTGTGATTGCCTTTGGGCAATCGAGGTGTCTCCGACGGATTGGATAATACGAGCGTATAGTAGCTCACCTGCAGTGGTAACCCTTACTGTCGCATCAGTTTCATGGATGATTGTGCCACAGGGACGAGGCAGGTCACCATACAGAAAATCGGCGCTAAAAATGTCGGCTTATAGATGTAGAAGTAGACGAAAACGCTGATGTAAATAAGTGAGAATGTGAAAAGCATAAGGTTTCTTGCTGTAAAACGTCCTCGCATCAGCCTTCTCAGCGCTGAAACCATTGTGATGCAGACGAAGAACAGCGGTATCCACAGAAAAAGAGATACCATCATGTCGAAAACACCTAAAAATAATCTTGCCATAATAATACGTCCTTTCTTTTATATAAAAAATGATTTTTGTTGACATAAAGAAGAATGGTTACACCTCATCCACCGCTGAAGCGGTCCCCCTTCTCCTACAGGAGAAGGCTTATGTTTTTCTTATCGTGTCTTTATAATATCATAGGATGTGTCCATAAAAACGGACTATAAAAATTATTTCACGCAAACCTTGAAAAATATCGTAAAAAGCTTTATTATATTATTATAGTTATGCACTGAACAGAAGAGTCATTGGGGTTGATTACCTTTATGTTCAGCGCTGTATTTGAGCTTTGTGGCATTGCCGCCCCTGATGTGCCTTTCGTCACGGTTTTTATCGAGGACAGCCTTCACTTCCGTATACAGTGAGGGGTTTATAACCTTAAGCCGGTATGAAACATCCTTGTGGACGGTGGACTTTGAAAGTCCGAATCTTTTTGCCGCGGCTCTCACTGTTGAGCCGGTATCTCTTATATATTCACCTAAGATGACCGCTCGTTCTTCGGGCAGACCGATCATATACTCTATCCTCCGTTCGTTTTGTATATGTCTATGCGGCCCTCTGCCTTAATAATACAAAGAAAAAAGGAGATTTCCAGATGAAATTCGTCAACGATAATTTCTGCAAAGAAGTGCTTCAGCGCCTTGTGCGCATCAATTCCTGCCAGCCTGCAGGCAACGAAAAGGAAGTTGTGGACGCTATTCTTTCCTATTTTCCAAAGGATATTGAAAAGGAAATCATCGACCACGGCAAGGGCAGACAGACTCTCATTATAAAGATAAAGGGCAAAAAGGATGAAGGCGGCGTGGCTTTTGTGGGGCATACAGATACTGTGGCATACGGCGATTTTGCCCGCTGGACTTTTGCGCCTCTTGAAGCTGAGGAGCACAACGGCTATATCTACGGCCGAGGCACTGCCGATATGAAGAGCGGCGATACATCCATGATTGCAACAGCTCTTGAGCTTCTTGAAACAGGCAAAATGCCTGAAGAGCCTGTGTACTTCTGCTTTACAGCCGACGAAGAAGTGAACGGCCTTGGTGCTCTCGCTCTTGCAGATGCAAAGTGTCTTGAAACTGTAAAGGAATATTTTATTGCCGAGCCTACAAATGAAGATATCGGTCTTTGCGAAAAGGGCGCTCTCTGGCTTCGTGTCAAGACAACAGGTCTTCTCTCTCACGGCTCCCGTCCTGAAGTGGGCGTTAATGCCGTTGAAAAGACAATGGAATTCTATGAACGCTTCAAGCCGATGGTGGACAGAACTCTTGTTGATAAATATTTAGGCTCCACAACTATGGCTATTACTAAGCTCAACGGCGGTGTTATGACAAATGTTATCCCTGCCTATGCCGAAATGGAAATCGATATGCGTACTCTTACAAATATCGACCACGAAAAGGTTATCGCTGATGCAAAGGCTCTTGCGCAGACTATGGCAGCGGAAAAGAAGGGGCTTTCCTTTGAAATCGAAGTCATCAACAACCGTCCTGCCGTTGCGACCGACGAAAATCATCCGTTCATCGAGCGTGTTGCAGGCATCTGCCGTGACAATAATTTCAAGGTCAACAAGAAGGGACTTTTCTTCTATACCGATGCATCCCAGATTATCCCGAAGTACAAGGCTCCATTCACAATTATGGGTCCCGGCGATGACCTTATGGCACATCAGATTGACGAAAAGGTTGAGATTTCCTCAATGACACGCATGGCGAAGGTCTACTTCGACTACCTGATGAAATATTATATGTAAAATAAAAAAAGACCACTCGGATGAGTGGTCTTTTAATTTGAGGAGATGCGCTGCTGCCGAAAGAAAGGAGGTGGTGGAAGGGTGGTGTGAACGGCAGCAGCGCTTTGTAAGACGCGAGTGAAAAAAGACAAAGCTCGCGTCTTTGTGGGCGGTCTGCTATGAAGGGACAGCCGCCCGGGCAGCCGCTATGAAACAGATGAAAGGAGGTGCAGCTGCCCAGTGTAAAATAGAGGGGAATGAAGTTTTGAAATTAAATATTGAGGAAGCAGAATTCTTCCTTATTTTCAAGATGGAGAATGAATTCCTTGAGAAGTTCCTTTGCGCCGTTAAGCTCGTCAAGGTCGATAACTTCCAATGGGGAATGTGCATAGCGGGATGGAACAGAGATAACGCCCGATGGGATACCAGCCTGACCGAATGCGCCTGCGTCTGTGCCGATACCAGGGAAGATTTCCATCTGATACTTGATGCCTGCTTCTTCAGCGCACTTTACAAGCTTGTTTCTTACAGGAACACTTGCGATAAGGCTGAAGTCCATAATCTTGATGCCAACGCCCTTGCCGAGGAAGAGAGTTCTGTCCATTACATTTTCAAGAGTATCGCTGACAGCTGTTGTGTCAACAGCGAGAGCAACATCAGGCTTGATTTCTTCAACTGCAACCTTCGCGCCGCGAAGACCTACTTCTTCCATTGTGGAGAATACGAAGTAAACATCGCCCTTGACCTTTGTGAAGTCTGTTTCCATAAGAGCCTTGATGAGAACAGCACAGCCAGCCTTGTCGTCAAAAGCCTTACCCATAAGCTTGTTCATACCGAATTCTTCAACTTCTGTTGCGTATGTGACATAGTCGCCCATAGCGATGCCCATAGCCGCTACATCTTCAGCATTGTTTGCGCCGCAGTCGATATAGAGTTCAACGCCCTTGCGGACCTTGTTAGGATCGTCATACTTTCTCATATGAGCGGAAATATTGCCGATAACGCCGCGGAGAAGCTTGCCGGATTTTGTGCGGATAGTAACTCTCTGGCTCTTGAGTGTTCTGTCGTCGTGACCGCCGAGGAATTCAAACTTGAGAAGGCCGTTTGGTTCGATCTTCTTGATGATGAAGCCGACTTCGTCAACGTGAGCAGAAACCATCATCTTTGGGCCTGGGAGAGCGCCCTTCTTGTGAGCGATAACATTGCCGATGCCGTCAACGATAACGTCGTCTGCATAAGGCTTTACATATTCGTAAATGAACTTGATAGCGTCGTGTTCAAAGCCGCATGGGCTTGGGCGGGATGTAAGCTGCTTAAGTAATTCAATCATAATAGCCTCCGTGTTGAAAACAAATTTTAAGTTACCTATATTATATAATATTTTAACGATAATTGCAATATTTTTTGAAGTGTGATATAATATTTTATATAATTTGCACAAGATATTGCAGGGTTTATGCAGTATCTGTCAAAAATACTCCGCTACATTATATATAATAATAAACTGAAAGGAAGATTTACTATGAAAAAGGCTCTTATCGTTGTTGACTATCAGAATGATTTCGTAAACGGCGCTCTCGGTTTTGAAGGTGCTGAAAAGCTTGATGACATTATCTGCGAAAAAATCCAGCAGTACCGCAAGGAAGGCGGACACATTATTTTCACATTCGATACTCACGAGGCAAATTATCTCAATACAATGGAAGGCAAAAATCTTCCTGTTGAGCATTGCATAAAGGGTACAGAAGGTCATAAGCTCTATGGCAAAACAGCAAAGATGGTGGATTTCGACAGCTATATCTTTGATAAGCCAACCTTCGGCAGCCTTGAACTTGCAGTTTTCCTCAAGGCTGAAGGCTATGATGTTGTTGAACTTTGCGGTCTTGTTTCCTCCATCTGCGTTCTTTCCAATGCGGTTATGGCAAAGGCGGCTCTGCCTGAAAGCCAGATTATTGTCGACAGCAAGGCTACATCCAGCTTTGATATGGATATGAATATCAAGGCTTTCGATATCCTGAAGAATCTCCACATCACTGTTATTTAATTGCACATATATAAACTATAATCTGTAGGGACTGGCGTCCCCAACGGTCCGCTTTATCTGCATCACAAAGGAAATCCCATTATGAAAATTCTCGTATTCAACGGCAGTCCAAAGGGCTCAAACTCCATAACTCTCCAGACTGTGCGTTATCTCGCTAAAAAATTCCCGGAAGATATCTTTGAAGCCATCCACGTCGGTCAGCGCATCAAGGCCTTTGAAAAGGATATGTCGGGTATGGCTGAAAAAATTGCAGCGGCCGATATCATCCTCTTTTCCTATCCGGTCTATACATTTATAGCTCCATCCCAGCTCCATCGCTTTATCGAGCTGCTCAAGGAGAATAATATTTCCCTTGAAGGCAAGTTTGTAACTCAGATTACAACTTCCAAGCATTTTTATGATGTAACTGCCCACAAGTATATTGAAGAAAATGTATATGACCTTAAGGGCAAGTTTATCAAGGGGTTTTCTGCTGATATGGAAGACCTTTTGGGTAAAAAAGGACAGGAGGAAGCGGTTTCTTTCTGGAAATATGTTATGTTCTGTGTGGAAAATAATATTTATGAAAATATTCCACAGCCTTATGCGCCTCACAACAATATATATAAGGCGTCCACTTATGAGCAGAATCACGCCAAGGTATATGATGTGGTTATCGTAGCCGACTACGGCGAAGAAGATGAAAATCTTAAAAATATGATTTACGATTTCCGCAATATTTTCCCTTATGAAACCCGTGTTGTCAACATCCGTGAATATCCGTTTATCGGCGGCTGCCTCGGCTGCTTCAACTGCGCCTCCGACGGCAAATGTATCTATGTGGATGGTTTTGATACATTCCTCCGCGAAAAAATCCAGACTGCCGATTCGATTATCTATGCCTTCAATGTGAAGGACCACTCGATGGGCGCCCGTTTCAAGATGTACGACGACAGACAGTTCTGCAACGGCCATCGCACTGTCACAATGGGTATGCCGATAGGATATATCATTTCGGGTGACTATTCAAAGGAGAATAATCTTAAAACCATTGTGGAAGCCCGTGCCGATGTGGGACATACTCCGCTTGTCCACGTTGCTTCCGATGAAAATAATGTTCTTGCTGAACTTGAAAAGCTTTCGGCAAAGCTGGCATTCGCCCTTGAAAATAAAATCACCCTGCCGCAGACCTTCTATGGTGTGGGCGGCATGAAGATTTTCCGCGACCTTATTTATATAATGAGAGGTCTGATGAAGGCCGACCATCAGTTCTATAAGGAAAAGGGAATCTATGACTTCCCGCAGAAGCAGAAGGGTAAGATGATTGCGATGCAGCTTGTGGGCGCGATGGCAAATAATCCTAAACTGCAGAAGAAGATGAAGGGCAAAATGACAGAAGGTATGCTGATGCCGTATAATAAGGTCATCGAAAAGGAAGAAAAGAAGAATAAAAAGAAATAAGATACATAAAATAAGGGAGGCGAAAGTCTCCCTTATTTTTTTTTTTTTTTTTTCGCAACTGAACCTCTTCCTGTCTCCCACTTTCTCCACAACCTGTTGAAAAAACTTTCCTAAAAACTGTTGACAAATCGAAGCATATATGATATTATATCAAAGCTGTCGCAAACAGATGTGAAATCAAAAACAAAATAAAAAAGTTCTTGACAAACAGAATGTTGTGTGATAGAATATAAGACAGTCGCAGATGAAGCTGAGTAAAATATTGGAAAAAACTTGAAAAAGTTTTAGAAAAGGTATTGACAAAGCTGATGTGATATGATAAGATATACAGGCTGTCGCGGTTAGCGAGTGCGAAAAAGATTTAAAAAACTTTAAAAAAGCACTTGACAAACTGCTGAAAGTATGATATATTAAATAAGCTGTCGCGAAAACGACGGCGAGCGATAAGCACCTTGTAAATTAAA
>JAZUBN010000170.1:0-3888 GCA_045638565.1 Oscillospiraceae bacterium
ATACAGTATAGTTATGTTTTTCTTATGTCATATTTTTGAATTATACACATTTTACCACATTTCAGTTCAAAGTTCAATCCTGTATCAAATTCCTTGTTGATTATTTTCAGTTTTTAATGTATTATATACTTATAAAACCTGAAAGGAGTTCTTTATATGCTCAATCAATCTGTAAGCATACTTAAGGGTGTGGGAAAAGTAAGAATAGCAGCTCTGCACAATATTGGTATAGATTCTATTGGCGATTTGCTCAATTATTATCCCCGGGCATATGAAGACAGAACAAAGTTTTATTCTCTGAATAATATTCCCGAAGATATTCCTGTATGCATAAGAGCAACAGTTGGTACCAGCGTACGAACTGCTCTTATCCGAAAAGGTACGACAATTTCAAAATGCAAAATCTTCGATGAATACGGCACAGTTGAAGTCACTTTCTTTAACAGGCGTTTCCTTGAGAAGCAGCTTTTTGTAGGGAATGAATATGTTTTCTTTGGCAAAATCACAACATTCAACGGCAAATACCAGATGAATAATCCTGAATTTGAAGTTGTTGGAAATGGTAAAATTTCCGGCAAAATTCTGCCGATTTATCCCCTTACAGAAGGTATCACTCGTAATTTTCTTTCCGATGCAGTAGCTCAGGCCTTCACCAAGATTGATGAAATCATAGATTACATGCCTGAAAACATCGTAAAGCAGTATAACTTGACACCACTTGATACCGCTGTAAAAAACATACATTTCCCTTCTTCTCATGGACATTTGCGCGATGCGATCAACAGACTATGTTTCAATGAGCTTATCACCTACTCTTCTGCTCTGGCTCAGTTCAAATCTTCCATCCGTTCGCAGTCGGCGCCAAAGATGAAGGTAATATCTCTCAATCCATTTCTTGAGAATCTTCCCTATGAATTGACTGGTGCTCAGAAAAGAGCTGTAAACGATATATTTGAAGATATGTACAGCGGCTATTCAATGAACAGACTTGTCCAGGGTGATGTAGGCTCCGGTAAAACCGTTGTTGCGGCAGCTCCTGGCTATGTTTCAGCACTAAATGGATATCAATCCGCCGTTATTACTCCTACTGAAATTCTTGCTCAGCAGCACTACAGAAACTTTACAAATATGTTCAAAGGAATGGATATACGTATTGCACTTCTTGTAGGCTCCACAAGCAAAAAGGAAAAGGAAACTATCAAAACTGCTTTGTCCAATGGTGAAATTGATTTGCTTATTGGTACACATGCACTTCTTGAAGACAATGTTGTATTCAGAAATCCTGCTCTTTTTGTTGTGGATGAGCAACATCGTTTTGGCGTTGCACAGAGATCAAAACTCAGCAAAAAAGGACAAGGTTGTCATACCCTTGTTATGTCCGCCACACCAATCCCACGTACGCTTACACTTATTATCTATGGTGAGCTTGATGTTTCAATTATTGACGAACTTCCACCCGGCAGACAGAAAATTGATACATTTTTTGTAAATACAGGCTATGACAAGCGATTATATGGATTTATACAGAAACTGATAAACGAAGGTTCACAGGCCTATGTCGTCTGCCCTCTTGCTCTTGAAAGCGAAGAATCCGACCTTGCAAGTGCTGAAGAATATGCTTCGTTTCTGCAGAATAACATTTTCCCTGATTTAAGTGTTGCAATGCTTCACGGCAAGCTTAAATCAAAGGAAAAGCAGGCTATTATGGAGCACTTCAAGAATAAGGAAATAGACATTCTCGTTTCGACAACCGTTGTTGAAGTCGGTGTCGACGTGCCGAATGCCACACTTATGATTGTCCGAAATGCCGAGCGCTTCGGTCTTTCGCAGCTTCATCAGCTCAGAGGTCGTGTAGGACGCGGAAGTGAAAAATCCTACTGCATACTTGTCAGTGATACTTCAAATTATGAAACAAAGGAACGTCTGAATATTATGACAAAGACTTCAGACGGCTTTAAAATAGCTCAGGAAGACTTGAGACTGAGAGGTCCCGGCGACTTCTTCGGTATGGCTCAACATGGTCTTCCTAAATACAATTCCATAGTAAACCAGGCTGATATGCGTACTGTGGAATGTGCAAAAGAAATTTCCGAAAAGATAATTTCTTACGATCCGGATCTTAAAAAGCCGGAAAATCAATGGCTTTTCAAAAAAGTACATCATTTACGCAGTAAGCTTGGTGATTCCAAGCTGAATTAAGGAGGCTTTATGGCTAAATTATATATTGTTGGCACTCCGATAGGCAACCTCGGTGATATTTCCACCCGTTGCCTGGAGACACTTTCTTCAGTTGATTTTATTGCTTGTGAAGATACACGCGTAACTTCCAAGCTTCTCGCCCGTTATGACATCAAGAAGCCGCTTATCAGCTATTATGAACATAACCGAGCTGAGAAAGGTCAGTATATTGCTTCACGAATTGCTGAAGGCGAAAATTGTGCTCTCGTTACAGATGCAGGCACTCCTGCTATTTCTGACCCGGGTACAGACCTTGTAAAAATATGCCAGGACAACGGACTTGATGTTGTGGCTGTACCAGGTCCAAGTGCAGTTATCTCTGCTCTTTCTATTTCCGGTATGGACTGCGGACGATTCTGTTTTGAAGGTTTCCTTTCTGTAAACAATAAAAGCAGACGCGAGCACCTCGAAGATATCAAAAATGAAAAGCGAACTATGGTATTTTATGAAGCTCCTCACAAGCTTCTCCGCACTCTCAAGGACTTCTATGCTACTCTTGGCGACAGAGAGATTGCCCTTTGCCGTGAACTGACAAAAATCCACGAAGAAGTCTTTAAAACAACACTCTGTAAAGCTGTTGAACATTACGAAGAAAACACACCAAAAGGCGAGTTTGTGCTCATTATTGCCGGTAAATCCGAGGATGAAAATGAAGCTGAAGAGGTTGATGGTATCTCTCTCGTCAACGCTTTGATCGAAGAAGGTATGTCCACACGAGATGCTGTAAAGCAGATTGCAAAGCAGTATAATCTGAACAAAAATCAGCTTTATAAGGATGTAACTTCCCAATAAATCATTTGCATTTATTCATTATATGTGATATTATATAGTCAGAAAATAATTTTATATAAGGAGAACTCTTATGAAAACAGTAGTAGATCGTTTCATTGAGTACATCAAGATCGAAACAACTTCCTATCCAGAAATCGAAGGCAACCCATGCCCATCTTCTGCAATGCAGATGGATTTTGCTCATTTCATGGCTGATGAAATGAAGGCTATCGGCATCGAAGAAGTTGAAGTTGACAAGTTCGGCTTCGTATTCGGTACAATTCCAGCAACAGTTGAAGGCGATGTTCCTGTTATCGCTCTTCTCGCTCACATGGATACAATTTCTGATATTTCCGGCAAGGATATCAAGCCTTCCATCGTTCATTACGAAGGCGGCGATGTTGTTCTCAACAAGGATCTTGGCATCGTTATGGAAGAAAAGATGTTCCCATTCATGAAGAATTATGTTGGTCAGGACCTCATCGTAACAGATGGCACAAGACTTCTCGGTGCTGACGACAAGGCTGGTATCGTTGAAATCTTCGCAATGGCTGAAAAGCTCCTTGCTGACAAGTCCATCCCACACGGCAAGATCAGAATCTGCCTCACACCTGACGAAGAAATCGGCACAGGTATCCTCAACTGCGACGTTGAAAAGCTCGGTGCAAAGTTCGGTTACACAGTTGACGGCGGCGCTGTAGGCGGTCTTGAATACGAAAATTTCAACGCAGCTTCTGCAAAGGTTATCGTAAACGGCTCCAACATCCACCCTGGTTCTTCCAAGAACAAGATGAAGAACTCCCTCCATATCGCTATGGAATTCCACGGTATGCTTCCTCCATATGAACAGCCAGCTAATACAGAAGGCTATGAAGGCTT
>JAZUBN010000171.1:0-4365 GCA_045638565.1 Oscillospiraceae bacterium
GATCCGACTTGGTGCTTTTTTGTTGTAAAACAGGCAAAAATATGCTACAATATCCACACAGTGAATATTGTATAAATTAAATAACTGTCATTTTGCTCCTGCCGTAAAGGCAGAACCGCAAAATATGACTGTTATGCCAAAACCTACGGTTTTATGGCATAACAAGGCAAAAACACCCCTCCGCAACCTCGGGTTGACAAAAATCGAGCGGAAGTTGGTGGAGTTTCGGGCGATTTTTCGGTAAAATCAAGCCATAATAAAACGAGTGCATCCGGATACGCACACATCAGTAAATGCAGAAAAAACGCGTTTTCTGCACATTCCCCACGGAGGCAAATCTATGAATATACATCTTAAAATACAGGAGCTTCGCAAGAATGCAGGTCTCTCCCAGGAGGCTCTTGCCGAGCAGCTTGGTGTCACCCGTCAGGCCGTTTCCAAATGGGAGTCGGGCATAAATATCCCTGACATCGATAAGATTATCGCCCTTTCAAAGCTGTTTGACGTTTCTCTTTCCGAGCTTCTCACAGGAGAGAAGGAGGAGGCTTCCGCCCCAAAGGAAGCTATTGCCGAAACTTCCGTTCCCGATGAAAAATACGAAGCATTGCTTCAGGAGCATCTTCTTCAGGTTGATGAAATGCTCAAGAGCAACGCAAAGAAAAAGCATTCCTTCGGACGTACGGCTTTGAGAGTCATTGCGGCTCTCGCGGCATTTTATTTCATTATTTCCTATGCCGACAAGATTCAGCGTATGGAAAACAATATGAATAATATGCAGAGCAATATGAACAATATCCGCACCGACATAAATCATCAGATTTATTCGATTCAGAAAGAGATTTCCGAAAGCTTAAAGAAGGAATACGGCATGATAAGCGATTTCACCCTTGATTATCGCGATATGGATTTCCCTCGCCGCACAGTTGTGCTTGATATTTCCGCATCCCCTCGCCTGTGGAATGAGGGCGACAGCATGGATTTTATCATCGAATCGGATGAGGGAAAGGTGACTGCCGACGGCGTTTACAGTGATGGCACTGTTACTGCATCGGTGGAGGTCCCTCTTGCCGACAATATCGAGGTTTCTGCTCTCATTATGAATGGCGGCACAACCAAGCAGGAGAAGCTGGACAATATTTATGACCTTCTTGATAATAATATTCTTGAAGTGGAGAGCCACGGCAGAATCAACAACACACGTATGCTAAGCAACGATAAGCTTACAATGTCAGGTGATGTTTATGTCAATGTCCACAGTAAAATATACGATGAAAGCAAGCCTGTCAAGTCACGTGTCGGGTCAGCTGTGCTTGAGTTTATCGAAAATGGTAAGGTAACAAGCACTGTCGATTTGCTTCAAAACGGCAAGCCTGACTTTATTTTCACAGAAATGTTTGACCTCAATTACGAAGTAGGCACGATTGAGCGCAATATCAAGGTAGGCGATACCTTCGAGTTTGTGGTGACGATAGTCGACGATAACGGCGTGATTTACAAATGCATTGTCGAAAGCATTGAAATCCTGGAAGATATGCGTGTCGAACACGGCAAACGCGACTATGGCCACTTCGAAGTGACTTTGCCGGAGAAGGTTGAATAATATGAAAAAAGCACCCAAACGGGTGCTTTTTGTTTTGTGTTTGATTTTGCGGGAGGGCATACCCAAGGGTACTAGCTTCGCGTCGCAAGACCCTCCCCTACATATATTAATCACGAAAGACGGTTGTAGGGGCGGTGGTTCCATCCCCGCCCACATTACTCAATCCGTTGCGAAGCAACACATAATTATGTAATGGCTACGCCAATATGATTTCCTTTAATTTCAACAGTTTATTGCCGTTGATTTTGAGGAAAAACGGGGTATTTGACGGAATTCCGCCTTCATATGTGCCGCAGTATTGAAGGAATTCGCCAGCATCCTCGGTTATGTAAAAGCTTCCGCCGACTCTGACAAACTGACGATTCCAGTCGACAAACTCGAAAACCGCGCCGCTCACATCAAGAACAAGGCTTTCCTCGGTTTCGTTGTGGATATAATATCCGCTCGGCAGGTCAAATTCATGATTAAGCTCCAGCTCGGCAATGCGGTCAATATTGTCAGTTGTGATGTACTCGACAGGGTCAACAACCATAGTCATCCCGTCAAAGCTCTTTATAAGCACAGGAGTATAACCGCCCATATTTTCAAGCTTTTCCGCTATAATCACCCTGACCGAGCCATCCGCATATCCGCTGAGGGCATAATCATCACTATTCGATACCTCCTCAAGATTTATCATCGAATAGGTGTTGTTCATGTGAAGATAAACCTGAACATCGCCGGAAATATCGTACTTTTTGCCGTCTGCCACAGCCTTTTTGCCCTCAATCGAGGTGATGGCGAAAGGCTCAAGATTTTTTATATCGGTGATTGAGCCATCGGCCTTTTCAAACCTTGCAGGACCTTCTTTAACACCGAAGGCGCGGCCATATGTCTGATGCGCCTGCTCCGTGCCATTGATTATGAAATAATATGTCGCGTTGATACTTCCCGCCCTTTCAATTTCTATGGCATCGGTGACTATGCCGTAGAATGTGCCACTGTCGGCAATGACAGGCTCGGTGTCAGGTGTGGCAGGCTCAATGTCAGGTGCAACAGGCTCGGTGTTGTTATTAACCGTCGATTCTTCATCAGTTTTTTCAGAAAGTGATGGAGCTTCGGTCGATTCTGTAGTATGTATATCTGTTGATATGAGATCTTTTAATTCTTCATCAGTCAGACCGATATCAAAGGTAATCCGTTCCAGATGCTCCGGCTTTTTTTGCCCCATTCCGGCATATCCGATATCAATATAACCCACATTTTTCTCTATGCCTTCCTCTGTAAAGTTTTCCACGCCGACAGTTGTCATTTTCAATGCCGAACTGTTCAACTTGCAGTCGATACTAAGCACAGACTTGTCAGGTATAATCTCTCCATTTTCGTCCAGACTATAACCTACCTTTGACATATAAAAGGCATCGGTTGTTCCCTTGCCATTCGGCAGTTCGATTTCTGTCATATAATACTCTTCAAGAATCCAATCGGCAGGCACAGTCCCTCTGTTATCGATAAGAAGTTTAGCACGTCCGACATTTTGCTTGAAATATTCAATTATACCGTTCCAGTCATCATTTTCGTACATTTTCTGAGTTGCACTAAAAAACTCATCGGTTATATCCTTGCTGTTTTTATCATAAACGGTACGTTGTTCGTCTGATTTGTAAAACTTATCAAGATGTGTTCTGAAAGACTCGTATGCCGCCTGACTATCTATATCAGGTACAGTATTTTTGCCCGAAAAGCCGATAACTGTGCACAGAACCGCGATAACCGCAACGACAGCCACAGCCCATATTACATTCCTGCGCCTATGTGCAATAGCCGTGATGCGCTCCTTCATCTCTTTTGCGCCGCCCGAAACTGTCGCCGCCATACACAGGCGGTTATGCTGGCGGTTTTTCGCCATTTCGATAAGAGTGCGGCCATAATCTATGCTGCCGTTTTCGCCCAGCATTTCAAGGGCAAGCTCATCGCAGGCAAGCTCGCCATCACGCTTGGCTGTAAAAAATCCCAGCCACACAAGTGGATTGAACCACCACAGGCAGACACACACCATGCCGAGGAAGTTCCACAGATTGTCCCAATGGCGGTAATGGCACATTTCGTGGGTGATGACATTGTTTATATGGCGCTCGTCGCAGGCGGCTTCGGTAAGGTAAATGGAAGGCTTCACAACACCGAAAAGGCAAGGCGTTGTCAGCACATTGGTCTTATAAACCGGCAGATTATGTGATGTTTCCAGCTTTACTCTATCTTTTTTAAGCCTTGTGTAAAGTGAAATATTCACATAGGCGAACCACAATGCAAGCACGCTTGCGCCTGCGATGTGAACGGCGTTAAACACCTTCGCCCAGTCGATATTTTTCTCCGCAGGCTGTGGGGAAACAGGCTGAGGCGGTGTTATATTTTCGGTTGTCGGAGCTTCGGAAATCTCCGTATTTTCCGCAATTATCGGCGGATAATAGGTGTCTCTGTCCTTGGTTTCGCCAATGTCGTGGCTTATTTGCAGAGGGATTTCGATGTCAAGGTCGAAAAGCGGCACAGGCACAAGCAATCGCACAAGCACCAGAAGCCACAGGGCATAGATAAATCGGCGGCTTGTATGGCGGGCAAACAGCGCGCGGATGACAAAGACCGCGATTATGAGAAACGATGAGCCGAGGAAGTTTGTAAGCATAGTTTACTCCTTTCTCATACTGTCGAGGATGGCGTAAAGCTGGTCGATGTCCTCCTTTTTGAGGTTTCCCGAGCCTGCCATAGCGGACAGCATCATACCGACAGAG
>JAZUBN010000172.1:0-5477 GCA_045638565.1 Oscillospiraceae bacterium
GGATTTGTAATAGACAAATGTAGGGGACGGTGCTTGTCAACGTCCCGAAAATACCACAAAACAAAAAGAAGGGCAAACGCCCTGCTTTTTAATATTCTCTTATAACAGCCTCCTCTGTGTAAGGGGAGGGGGACCATCGGAACGATGGTGGAGGGGTTGTAAAACCCATTCAATCACACCTTATTTATCTTCGCTATCCTTCATAATCTTCTCGATAGCCGCCTGCTTTTTGGCTTCCTTCTTCGCCTTGCGTGCAGGAGCGCCCTTGCGGATAATCTTTACAACGACAAGGATAACAATGCCGAATGTGATGATAAATGGCAAGCCGTGTGTGAGAATAACGGCAGAGTCAGCCAGGAATTCAGCGTAATCTTCAAATCCGTTTGTGAATGCCTTGCTCATACGTGTTATGAAGCTGTCCTTTTCGGTCGGTGTATACTGCTTCACTTCATTGAGGTTTACATGGACAGTGCTGTATGAAACCTCGTTATCCCAGTTTTTAAGCTGAGATGTGATGGAGTTTATCTGCCAGCGCACATTTGCAAGACTTTCTTCAATGCGTATCATATCGTCAAGCTTTGTAGCCTTTTCCAGCATTTCAAGCAGTCTTTCGTGCTGAATGTTGAGAGAGTCAAGCTGTAAGGATACATCGTTGTACTGCTGAGTGATGTTTTCTACGTATGAATTCTGATTCTGAACAACACCCCATTCAGGAGTTTTTTCAAGAAATTCATTGTAATGCTGCTGAGGGATTCGGGCTGTGATATTTGCGTGACGTGTGCCTGTGTAACGGCTGCCGTCATAGCGGTCATAACCGGAATTGGAAGAAAAATCAGAGCTTTCGATAAAGCCGCCCACTTCCTTTATGTAGCTCTGAATAGAGGCAACAGCCGTGTCATATTCCATGGTTTCAATGGAAACATGGGCGGTATAGATAAGCTTTTCCTCAGGATTCTTCACCTCAGGAGCTTCAGCGCCTGCGCCAAGAGCGCCGCTTTCAGGAGCCATTTCGCCCTTCATGTCGGAGTAATAGCTATCCATAGCGGCCGCCGCAGTTGTGGAAATCATCATATTATCCTGAGCCATACTTTCGGCTTTTGCACCGCAGCCTGTCAGCATAAATGAACAAATAATTGCCAAAGTCAATAATATTCTTAATCGTTTCATAATATTTCCTCCTGTGCTTTTATAAATTAAGACTGAAAAATGTGGCAAAAAGTTCCGTTTTTGTGAAATAATTTTACAAACCAGATGTAAAAATAATTAAAACTTCAAAATAATATTGCACGAGGGTACCTTTTGTGGTATAATACTGATATATATGTACACTTGTACTTAATGATTATTCTCAAATATATGTAAAACAGCCCGGTATTTCGGTATGGGCAAAACCCAAGGAGGTAATATGGAAATTAATAACGAATATGGCAAAGTAAAACTTTCTGACGACGTTATCGCTTCTATTGCCGGCAACGCAGCAATCAACTGCTTTGGCGTAAAGGGCATGGTGCTCGTCTCCCTCAAGGATGGCCTTGTGCACCTTCTCAAGAAGGAATATATGCAGAAGGGCGTAAAGATCCAGAAGTTCGAAGAAGGCATCACAATCGAACTCCACATCGCTGTAAACTACGGTGTGAACATCACAGCAGTCTGCCAGTCCATCATGAGCGAAGTACGCTATAATGTAGAGCGTATGTCCGGTGCAAATGTGCTCAGCGTGGACATTTATGTAGACGATATTCGCATGGACTAGGAGGCAGTGAGTTTTGAGTAAAGTAATTAACGGTGAACTTTTCAAAAATATGATGACTCTCGCGGCTTCTGCCGTTGAAGAGAGCAAGGAACAGCTTAACTCCCTCAATGTTTTCCCTGTTCCTGACGGTGACACAGGCACAAATATGTCCCTCACTCTCAATGCTGCTGCAAAGGAACTTGCAAAGCATGAAGAAATCACACTTTCCAAGGCTTGTGACATCACATCCACATCCCTCCTCAGAGGCGCACGTGGCAACTCCGGCGTTATCACATCCCTTCTCTTCAGAGGTCTTACAAAGGCTATGAAGGAAATGGAAACAGCAGGCGCAGTTGATTTTGCAAACGCTCTCCAGGAAGGCGTAAAGACAGCTTATAAGGCTGTTATGAAGCCTGCAGAAGGCACAATTCTCACAGTTTCCCGCGTTTCCGCAGAAGCTGCTGTAAAGGCTGCCGGCGAAGGCAAGAACCTTGACGAAGTTATCGCGATCGCTATCGAAGCTGCCAAGATCGAACTCCCTAACACAATGGAGCTCAATCCTGTTCTCAAGAAGGCAGGCGTTGTTGACGCAGGCGCATTCGGTTATATCGTAATTATGGAAGGTGTTCAGGCAGCTGTAACAGGCAAGAAGCCTGATAACTCCTATAAGCCTGAAGAAAAGGTACAGAGCGCCGCAGATTCTGGTGTTGACTACCTCGTATTCGACGAAAGAGACATTACATTTGCATACTGCACAGAGTTCATCTGCGAAAGAACAGATAAGGAAAAGTCTGTGCCTGTATTCAGAGCATTCCTTGACAGCATCGGCGACAGCGTTGTAGTCGTTGACGATGAAGAATTCATCAAGGTACACGTTCATACAAACAATCCGGACAAGGCTCTTAACGAAGCTCTCAAGTTCGGTCGTCTTTCCCGCATCAAGATTGAAAATATGCGTGAACAGTTTGAAGAACTTGCAAGAGAACAGGGCCTCAGAGTTGTTGACGCAGCTGAACTTGAAAAGCAGGAAGAGGAAGCAAAGGCTCCTGCAAAGGCAGCTCCTGAAAAGAAGTATGGCTTTGTTTCTGTTGCAGCAGGCGAAGGTCTTGAAAGCGTATTTATGGATCTCGGCGTTGACAATATGGTCAAGGGCGGCCAGACAATGAACCCATCCACAGAAGACATTCTCAATTCTGTAGATATGACTCCTGCTGAAGTTGTTTTCGTTCTTCCTAACAACAAGAACATCATCATGGCAGCAGAACAGGCAGCTCTCATTTGTGAGGACAAGCAGATCGTTGTTATCCCAACACGCTCTGTTCCACAGGGTATCTCCGCTCTCCTTGCATTCGATCCTGATATGGAAACAGAAGAAAACAAGGAAAATATGACAGAAGCTGCAAAGAGCGTTATCACAGGTCAGATGACTTATGCAGCCCGTGACGCTGAAATCGACGGCAATAAGATCACACAGGGCGACTTTATGGCTCTCGTAAATGATAAGCTCTATACAACAGACCCTGACGCAGATGTTGTTATCGAAAAGATGGCAGCTCATATGTGCGAAGGCAAGGATGAATGCTTCATCACAATCTTCTATGGCGAAGGCGCTGACGAAGAAAAGGCAAATGCTGTTGCTGAAGTATTCCAGAATCTTGCACCAAACGGCGAGATCAATGTTATCTGCGGCGGTCAGCCGGTATATTCCTACATCGTTTCTGTAGAATAGGAGAATCAATATGAAAAATAAGATGAAAGCAGTAGCCATCGTGCTTTGTGTTTTAATGCTTGCTTGTTTTTCGGGATGTAATAAAGACAACGGAGCGACAGTCGCAACTACTGCCGCTCCTCAGACAACTGCTGTACCGACAGAGGCAACAACATCTGCCCCTGCCACAACGTCCGCACCGGAAAAGGATGATGCGGTGGCTTACGAATATTCCACAATAGGCCTTTTTGAAACTCTTTATCTTGAGGCAGAGGAAGGCAAGACAGGGGAAGTTGTCCTCTGTGAAGCTGATATCAATTTCCCTCATGTGGACGGCGACGATGAAAATATCATGAACATCAATTCTTTCTATGAAAATGTTCTTGAGCAGCAGACAATATATTTCCGTGAAGAATTCTATCTCATGGCAAATGACAGCTATGATTTTGCCAAGGAAAATGAGAGTGAATATATCGAATTCTTCATGCAGTCAGATTTCTGGGTGGCGTGCAACGATGAAAAGTTCTTTTCTGTCGTTCGTTCCCATTCTGAATATGAAGGCGGCAATTCCGCACATACAACACTCGCCTGTGAAACTTTCAGTAAGGAAACGGGCGCAATGATGAATCTTTCCGACCTTTTCTCTGTTGAACAGAGTGAATATAAGGAAAAGCTTGTGAAGATTATGGTCGAACAGGCAAAGAACAAGAGCGATCTCTTTGAAAATTACGCTCAGCTCATTGATGAAACCTTTGTCGAGAGAGATTTCTACATACATAAGGATGAACAGACAGAGGAAATGTTCCTCGTCATCGTATATCAGCCTTATTCCATCGCGCCAAACAGCACAGGTATCGTGGATTTCTTCATCAGTATGGAGGAAATTGCAGACATACTTAAGTAACAGTAACCATTTGTAAAATAGGTGTACTATGGAAAAAAATCAGATCTATAAGGCGGAGATAACAGGCTATAATGCCGATGGTCTCGGTCTTTGCAGAATTGAAAATATGGTATGTTTCGTAAAAGGCAGCGTCCGTCAGGATGTCTGCCTTATTCGCATTGTTAAGGTTCTTAAAAATGTGTGCTATGGCATCGTGGAGGAGATAGTAAAGCCTTCGCCGTCACGCACAGCATCAGCCTGCCCGCATTTTCCAAAATGCGGCGGCTGTGACTTCCATCATATGACCTACGATGAGGAATTGTGGTTCAAGAAAGACAAGGTGGAAAGAGCCTTACGCAGTATTGCAAATATCGAAACAGAAGTTACAATGGCAGGCTCACGTCACGTCAGCCATTACAGAAACAAGGCTCAGTATCCTGTCGCCCTTCGTGACGGAAAAGTGGTCACAGGCTTTTACAGAGCGCGAAGCCACGATGTAATTCCGATGGATAACTGCCTTCTCCAGAAGGAAACTGCCAACCAGATCGCCCTTTTTGTCTGCGATTTCTGGCAGAAAAACAGCCTTTCGGTCTATGACGAGATAGCCCATAAGGGCGTGCTTCGCCATATCTACATCCGCTCGGGCAAGGGTGAGATGCAGCTTGTGCTCGTTGTCACACAGCGCGATGTTAAAAAGCTGAAAGCCTTCCTTGCGGAAGTGACAGAGACCTTCCCGATGATAAGCTCTGTCGTTCTTAATATCCATCCGGATAAGACAAATGCTGTCCTCGGCAAGACAAATATTACAGTTTATGGGAAAGACACCCTCACAGGTGAGATGTGCGGCAATCTTTTCGAGATTTCGCCTCCTGCATTTTTCCAGATAAATAAAGAGCAGGCAGAAACCATCTATGACCAGGCTCTCGAATATGCCCAGCTTGACGGCACACAGACAGTGCTCGATCTGTATTGTGGTATCGGTACAATAACTCTTCATCTTGCAAAAAAGGCAAAGAAGGTCTACGGTATCGAAATCGTGCCTGAAGCCATCGAAAATGCCAAGCTGAACGCACAGCGCAACGGCATCGAAAATACAGAGTTTTTCTGCGCAGATGCCGGAAAGGGTGCCAATATGCTCATTCAGAAGGGGGTAA
>JAZUBN010000173.1:0-23227 GCA_045638565.1 Oscillospiraceae bacterium
TCGTCGCCTTGGTGAGCCGTTACCTCACCAACTAGCTAATCATACGCGAGCTCATCTTAAAGCAATAAATCTTTGATACGGTGATCATGCGGTCTCCGTATGTTATGCGGTATTAGCGTTCCTTTCGGAGCGTTATCCCCCACTCTAAGGCAGATTACTCACGCGTTACTCACCCGTCCGCCACTAAGTCATTCTTTCAATCAACCGAAGTCTCAATCCAGAATGCTTCGTTCGACTTGCATGTGTTAGGCATGCCGCCAGCGTTCATCCTGAGCCAGGATCAAACTCTCTAATTATATGGTATTTAAAAGCCGAAGCTTTAAAATCTTTAATCAGAGCTTTTAATTCAAGCTGCCTGCTCTTCGCAGGTCTTTATTTACTAGTTCTGGGTTTACACTGTTAAGTGTATTCAAAACTCTCAAAATTTTCAGGGTTTTGTTTGTCTTGTGTGTTGTTTAATTTACAAGGTGCTTATCGCTCGCCGTCGTTTTCGCGACAGCTTATTTAATATATCATACTTTCAGCAGTTTGTCAAGTACTTTTTTCAAAGTTTTTTAAATCTTTTTTCGCACTCGCTAACCGCGACAGCCTGTATATCTTATCATATCACATCAGCCTTGTCAATACCTTTTTCAAAACTTTTTCAAGTTTTTTCCATTTGTTTTTACAGTATCTTACATCGCCTCATCTGCGACAGCCTATATATGCTAACACAACACAACTGATTTGTCAAGCCCAAATTTCGACTTTTTTATTTTTTCCTTTATATTTATACGATATATACCCTGATTGGTCATATTATTCTTGATTTTTACCCCATATTTATTATATAATGTATTATATATCATACAAGGAGGTAAATCTCCGTGATTTCAAAGATAATGAGCACAGCACTTGTGGGCGTTGACGGCGCAATTGTCATGTGCGAATGTGATATTTCGGGCGGTCTGCCCAACTTTGATGTTGTCGGCCTGCCTGATGCCTCGGTAAAGGAAGCTCGTGACCGAGTTCGCTCGGCCATAAAAAACTGTGGATTTGAATTTCCGCTCCGCAGGCTCACTATAAATCTTGCTCCTGCACAGATTAAAAAGGTTGGTACGCTTTACGACCTGCCGATGGCTCTTGCCATTCTCGTATCTTCAAAGCAGATACTCCCTGCTTCGGAAGATGCGGCATTTATTGGTGAACTGTCTCTCGACGGATATCTTCGCCCTGTAAGCGGTGTTCTTCCTATGGTTATCGCCGCAAAAGAAAACGGCATGAAGAGTGTTTTCGTTCCTGTCGATAATGCACGTGAAGCTTCGGCTGTCAGCGGTATCCGCGTTTATGCTGCCGACCATATAAGAAAGATAATCGACCACATCATGGGCAAGGAGCTCATCGAGCCTTGTGCTGAGACTGTTTTCGAGCATACACGCACCTTTGAAGGCGATTACAGCGATGTTGTCGGTCAGGAAGAGGCAAAGCGAGCTATCGTGATTGCCGCCGCAGGCGGACACAATCTTTTAATGGTTGGTCCTCCCGGCTCAGGCAAATCCATGCTTGCCAAGCGGCTGCCATCCATTCTGCCGCCGCTCACTTATGAGGAAGCGCTGGAATGTACCAAGATATATTCTGTACTGGGCAAGCTTGATGAGGAAAATCCTCTTATCACAGCCCGCCCTTTCCGCTCCCCTCATCACACTATGTCGGCAACAGCTCTTGTTGGTGGATCATCAAATCCACGCCCCGGCGAAATATCCATGGCGCACAACGGCGTATTATTTATGGATGAACTGCCGGAATTCCACGCAGACGTGCTTGAAGTTATGCGTCAGCCTCTTGAGGACGGCGTTGTGACAGTTTCGCGAGCCAAAGGCTCTGCTACATACCCAAGCCGTTTTACTCTTATATGCGCTATGAATCCGTGCAAATGCGGTTACGCAGGCTTTGACGATTTAAGATGCAAATGTACCGACAATGCCATCAAGAAATACTGGAAG
Organism: Oscillospiraceae bacterium; assembly: GCA_045638565.1. GTDB lineage: Bacteria > Bacillota > Clostridia > Oscillospirales > Butyricicoccaceae > SIG471. The sequence continues at coordinate 1,983 of JAZUBN010000173.1, forward strand.
AAGATTTCCGGTCCGCTTCTCGACAGAATCGACCTGCAGATTGCCGTAAACATGGTGGAATATAGTGACCTTGAGCGAAAAGGTGCAAGCAAAAGCTCGGCTGAAATGGCTGACGAGGTTGCAAAAGCCCGTCTTATACAGCAGAAGCGTTACGAAGGCACAGGAGTAAACTGCAATGCACAGCTTACATCCTCTCTCATTCAGAAATACTGTATACTCGATGACGAAGCGAAGGAACTTCTTGAAATGGCATTTGACCGCCTTTCCCTTTCGGCGCGAGGATATGACAAGATACTCAAAATCGCCCGTACGATAGCAGACCTTGACGGAAGTGACGACATCACAGCCGACCACATAAGCGAAGCTATTGAATACCGCGATTTCGACAGAAATTAATACATATAATATAAAGGAGAAAATTATGAAGGTTCTTTTTCTTTTGGCTCTCGTTGTCTGCCTTGTGATGACAGTGCTCTATTTCAACGGTGTTGTTGTTTATGACATCGCAATGCCTGTTATGGTAGGCTGTATGGCTATCATGACACTGGACAAGACAATCAACGCATGGAAAATCAAAAACAAGCGCGCATTCGGTATTTTCGGCTTCGCTCTTGTTCTCTGTGTGACATTTGTTATCACAGAGCTTCTCGGCATTATCTAAGAGGTAAAAAATTAAAGCCACTCGCTTGAGTGGCTTTTGTTTTGTTCAATAATACGACCTGCGGTCTACACCTCATCCACCGCCGTTCGGCGGTCCCCCTTCCCCTCAAGGGGAAGGCTGAATAAAAATAGTTTATTCAATAATGATAACTCTGTCTTCTTCGTATTCCGGGCGGTTTTCACGTGAAACACCGAATTTTTCGCCTTCCGCAGGATAGCCGAATGCGATGAGAGAATGTGGAATTGTATTTTCATCAAGACCGAGAAGCTCCATCTGATTCTTCACTCTTTCTTCGAGAGGCCATACACCCAGCCAGCAGGAGCCGATTCCCATACTTTCCGCCGCAATAATCATATTCTGCACAGCCGCAGAAGCATCGACCTGCCAGAAATCCCATGCAGAACGAGCCTTATCACCGCAGACGAGAATGCCGAGAGTTGCTCTTCTGAGAGGGTCAGCATATTTCACATTGGCATCAGCCATTTTGAGGAGCATTTCTTTATTCTGTGTGACGACGAATTTCCAGTCGCGTGCGTTTGTGGCGGTAGGAGTTGCCATAGCGGCCTTGAGGATGATTTCAATCTTTTCCTTTTCGACAGGAGTTTCACTAAACTTGCGGATAGAGCGTCTGCCCATAATGATATCGATAGTCTGGTTCATATTGTTCTCCTTTGATATTTTTTCTTTATTATACCACATACAAAATAAAATTGCCATAAAAAAGACGCCCCGAAGGACGTCTTTTATTTTACTAAACTTTCTTGATCCACTTATTGCTCTTAAGACGGAAGATACACCATACAGCCTTGATAATCTGGTCGATCTTGAGCATTGTATAGATACCGAATGCAGGCCAATGCCATACAAGACCGGCAAAGTAGCCGAGCGGAACAGATGCAATCCAGAGGAAGAGGATATCGGCAACCATAAGGAACTTTGTATCGCCGCCGCCACGGAGAACGCCCTTTGTGAGAATGCCGTTCATAACCTGGAAAATAACGATGAAGCCGACAGCAAGCATAAGCTCACGAGCGATAGCCTGTGTATCAGGTGTGATGTTGTAGAAGGAAATGATAAGGTCGCTTGTCAGCATGATAAATCCGCCTGCAAACAGACCGATGAGTGCGCCAAGACCAAGGAATGTCCAGCCCTGCTTTTTCGCCTGCTCGACTTCGCCCATACCGAGGGTATGGCCTGTCATAATGGCGCTTGCATTGGAAAGGCCCTGACTGAATACTGTGGAAAGTCGGACAGTAACCATTGTGATGGCATTTGCAGAAACGAAGGATGCGCCGAGACGGCCGATAATCATAGTTACCATATTTTCACCCAAAGCAAGCATTGCATCCGAGATGAAAACAGGAAGGCTGATGCGCATATAGTCGCCCACCATATCCTTACACTTCATAAAGAGATCCTTCACGCGGTAGCCGACGTCCTTATCCTTAAGGAAGAAGTAACCGCAGATGACGGAAAATTCGAATACACGGGAGATGAGTGTGCCGAGAGCGGCGCCGGCAACTTCCATTCTTGGTGCGCCAAGCTTACCGAAGATAAAGAGCCAGTTGAAGAAAATATTTACAAAGAATGCGCCGATGGATGTATAAAGAGGCACTTTAACCTTGCCGACAGAACGCAGGACAATAGTCGTTACCAGCGACATACCCATAAAGAAATATGTAGGAATAGACCACCAGAAATACTTCACGCCTTCGGCGATAACATCTGTTTCCGATGTGTAGATGCCCATAATCATATCAGGCGCAACTATCGTCGCCAATGTAAAGAGCATCGAAATGAAAATACACATTCTGAACATGATGGTGCAGACTTTTTTAAGGCTTGGAATGTCCTTTGCACCCCAGAAGCGTGCCGTCATAACGTTGGCGCCCATGCCCATACCCATACAGAAAATATGGAAGATGTTGATAAACTGATTTGCAAGGCTGGAAGCTGAAATTGCGATTTCGCCCATTGAGCCGAGCATAATGGTGTCCATCATATTGACACCGATGGTGATGAGACCCTGCATTGAGATAGGCACAGCTATCGAAACCAGTCTCTTATAAAATACCTTGTTGCCAAGGTATTCCTTGATGTTTGCCATGAGATTTTCTCCTTGATTTTTACTCTGTCTTTAATCATACACCCTTTTTCAGAAATATGCAAGGATATTTTTAAGCAAGTTAACAATATTCTTCCCTATCCACACAAAAAGACCACCCTTACGGATGGTCTTTCAATGATTATGAAGTTAGATCTGGTCGTGTGCGTGGCAGTGATCACAGTCACCTGCGCAAGCAATTTCACCGAGAATGCTTACAGGGTCGATACCCTGAGATTCGTAGTAGTTTGCAAGAGCAGCCTTTACAGCCTGTTCAGCGAGAACAGAGCAGTGCACCTTAACTGGTGGCAAACCATCGAGAGCTTCAACAACAGCCTTGTTTGTGAGCTTTGTTGCTTCTTCAATGCTCTTGCCCTTGATGAGCTCTGTAGCCATAGAAGATGTTGCAACAGCAGCACCGCAGCCGAATGTCTGGAAAGATACGTCAACGATGATATCGTTTTCGATCTTCATATAGATCTTCATAATGTCGCCGCACTTGAGATTGCCTACTTCGCCGATAGCGTTAGCACCTTCGAGAGCACCTACATTACGAGGATTTGTAAAATGGTCCATTACTTTTTCTGAATACATTGTTTATCTTCCTTTTTTCTTTTATTCGTGCCATACAGGGGACATAGCGCGGAGCTTTGCCACTACTTCCTTGACACTTTCAATGATATATTCAACGTCTTCCTCTGTTGTATACTTGGAGATGGAAAGACGGAGAGAGCCGTGGGCATTCTGATGTGTGAGACCGATAGCCATGAGAACATGGGATGGGTCGAGAGAGCCTGTGGAGCAAGCAGAGCCTGTGGATGCGCAGATGCCCTTCATATTGAGCATGAGAATCATGCTTTCGCCTTCGATAGCTTCAAAAGCAAAGGAGCAAGTGCCAGGGAGTCTGTTTGTTGGGTGGCCTGTGAGAACACTCTTCTTGATTTCAAGAAGACCTTCCATAAGGCGCTTGGAGAGTTTTGCTGTGTGAGCATTATCCTCTTCCATATGGTCGATCATATCCTGAGCAGCCTGACCGAAGCCAACGATACCAGGAACATTTTCTGTGCCGCTTCTGCGGTTGCGTTCCTGACCGCCGCCTGTGATGATTGGATCAGGGAAAACATTCTTCTTGATATAGATAGCGCCAACGCCCTTAGGACCGTGAATCTTATGTGCGGAAAGAGACATAAGGGAGATGTTCATTTCCTGAACGTCGATATGCATATGGCCGAGAGCCTGCACAGCGTCTGTATGGAAAAGTACATTGTGCTTTTTAGCGATTTCGCCGATTTCCTTAAGCGGCATGATAGAGCCGATTTCGTTGTTTGCAGCCATAACAGAAATGAGAGCTGTCTTTTCTGTGATAGCATTTTCAAGTTCTTCAAGGCTGATTACGCCATTGGAGTCAACATCAAGGTATGTCACTTCATAACCCTGCTTCTGCATAGCTTCGCAAGTGCGGAGGATTGCAGGATGTTCGATTTTTGTTGTGATAACGTGATTTCTGCCCTTGTTCTTGGCAGCAACGCTGTTGAGCACGCCGCGGATAACCATATTATCCGATTCTGTACCGGAGCCTGTGAAGAAAATTTCTGTAGGGTCAGCATTGATAAGCTTCGCGATTGGTTCACGCGCAGCATTTATAGCCTTCTTTGAGTTCTGTCCATGTGTATAGAGAGAGGAAGCATTGCCGTAATTTTCGGAGAAGTATGGAAGCATTGCATTGAGAACGCTTTCAGAAACCTTTGTTGTTGCGGCATTGTCTGCATAGACGAGTCTGTTCAAGTCTTTCACCTCGCATTTCAAGTTTTTTTATCTGTTCTTATTATACACTAATCAAGTATATAATGCAACAGGGTATTTGAATTTTTTTATTTATTTTTTGGATTTTTTTAGCTAAAATACGCTATCTTTTGAGATAGTTACGCTAAATCAGCATACTTTTTAGTCTGTGCAACGGCAAGCTGGTCACAACGGTTATTGTATTCATTTTCCGCGTGTCCCTTGACCCAGTGGACTGTCACATCGTGCTTATTGAACAATTCGATGATTTCAAGCCACAGCTCCTTATTGAGCACAGGGCTTTTGTCGGCCTTCTTCCAGCCGTTTTTCTGCCAGTTACGAAGCCAGCCTTTGTTGATAGCATTGACGATATACTGGCTGTCTGTGTAAAGCTCCACCTTGCAAGGCTCGTTGAGCGCCTTCATTCCTTCAATAACGCCTGTCAGCTCCATCTGATTGTTTGTAGTGCTGACTGCTCCGCCCGAAAGCTCAAGCTTATGCTGTTTATACTGCAGAATGGCGCCCCACCCGCCCGGACCGGGATTTTTCGAGCAGGAGCCGTCTGTATAGAGAACGATTTCTTTCATTACTTGTTCATGTTTTCCTTAACAAGGTTGATGAAATAGTCGAAGAGTGGTGCGAAATCAGGTGTTCTGTCGTCCCAGAGAATGTTTGTGAGGCGTTCTGGGTGGAACTGAACAGCGAATACAGGAAGCTTTTCGTGTTCCCAAGCTTCGATGAGCTGACCGTTTTCAGACCATGCTGTAACCTTGATGTCCTTTGCAACATCCTTGAGAGCCTGATGATGTGTGGAGTTTACGTTGAATTCCTTGCCGAAGAGCTTGTGAAGGATGGAGCCTTCTTCAGCTGTTACAGGGTGACGCATATGTGGCACCATATGGTTCCAGTTCTTCTGTTCAACGAGGTCCTGATACATTGTGCCGCCGAAGTATACGTTCATAACCTGAGAGCCACGGCAGATACCGAAAATTGGCTTACCCTGCTTGAGGAATTCGTCAAGGAGAGCATATTCATACTTTGTTCTTGGCTCATCGCACTTAACACTTGCGTTGAGATATTCTTCACCAAAGAGTTCAGGCTCGATGTCAGGGCCGCCGGAAAGAAGGAGAGCGTCGCAGATTTCTGCGAGTTCAGCTGCACACTGTTCGCCGCCGATTACAGGCACGCCGCCTGCGTAAGCAATTGCGCGGGAGTAAGCTGCCGGTGAGCGAAGTTCACGGGATGCGCCTGGAAGATTTGGAGAGCAAGCATTGGAATCGGATGAAATAAGGATCAAAGGCTTATTCATAATATTTTCCTCCGGATATATGTGATAATATTTTTATTGCTTTTACTTCACCCTATATTATAACACGGCTTTGTCAAATAAACAAGGGCATTATGCTATTTTTTGTGCGAATTATACACAAGAAAAATGAGGTATAAAGTTTTTGTTGGGTTTACGGCGCAAAAATAAAAGCCTCTCCTCTTAAGGAAAGGCTTTTGATATGTACTTTTAAGCAAGTCTGTTGAGATACTTATCTTCGTATTCACCCAGCCACTTATCATATTCGCCGCCATGTACCTTCTTTGCTGTCTTGCGGTATTCATGTACGTCGAAGTTATCTGTATTATCATTGTACATCATAATATAGATAGCGATCTTGCTGCAGTGGTCCGCGATCTTTTCGTAGTTCTGGATGATATCGAGGAATGGCATACCTGTATCAACTGTGCAGAGACCTGTTCTGAGTCTGTGGATGTGCTTGCTCTTGAGAGCTTCACGCATACTGTCGATATTTTCTTCGAGAGCTTCGATACGTGCTGCAACAGGAATGCTGCCGTCAACGAATGCCTGAGTTGTCAGTTCAACGATTTCTTCAACAGCATCTCTGATTATCTTGAGTTCGAACATAGCTTCTTCAGAGAAGGAAACGCCGTTATCAACGATGGACTGATACTGTTCGTAGATATTTTCTGTATAGTCACCAATCTTTTCAAAGTCGGAAACTGTGTGCAGGATTTCTTCGTAAAGCTTACGGCTGCCTGCAGAAAGGTCATCTTCCTTGATGGCAAGCATATACTTATTGATTCTTGCTTCACCGTTATCGAGGAAGGTTTCATTTTCATCGAATGTTTCCTTGCTTGGAGCAATACCGTCAACAACAGCTGCATTTGTAATCATAAGATTACCAAGCGCGATATGGCCCATTGTTGTAACAACCTTGTGGCACTGTTCAAGAGCAACAGCAGGAGTTGAAAGGAAGCGTTCGTCAAGACGTGCAAGTTCAAGATCAAGATCGTTATCCTTTGCAGTTACCTTGATGGACTTTTCAGCAAGCTTTACAAGGAGACCATTGAATGGAATAAAGAGAATTGTTACAACCACATTGAAGATTGTATGGAAGTTTGCGATAGCACCCTTTGTGATAGGATCATCCCAGAATGCAAAGCCAACAATCGCCTTGATGGCATACATACCGACCATAAATACGACAGTACCGATAAGGTTGAAGTAAAGATGGAGCATAGCCGCTCTTCTTGCATTCTTGCTTGCGCCGAGGGAGGACATAAAGGATGTGATACATGTACCGATGTTCTGACCGAAGATGATTGGAATAGCCGCAGCATAGGAAACAGCGCCTGTAGCCGCTACAGCCTGCAGAATACCGACAGAAGCAGAGGAGCTCTGGATAGCCGCAGTTACAAGAGCACCGGCGATAACACCGAGGATTGGGTTCTTGAGTGTTGCGAACATTGCCTGGAATGCAGGGAGTTCACGAAGACCGGAAACTGCGCCTTCCATTGTGTTCATACCGATAAAGAGAACGCCAAGACCGAGGAGGATTTCGCCTACGTCCTTCATCTTTCTCTTTTTCTTCATAAGCATAAGTACAAAGCCGACAGCAACCGCAACATATGAAAGGTTGCTTGGCTTGAGGAACTTCATAATAAGACCGGCTTCTTCACCGCCGCCGAGACGAAGGAGCTGTGCTGTCATTGTGGTACCGATATTGGCACCCATGATAACGCCGACAGCCTGCTTGAGAGTCATAATACTTGCATTAACAAAGCCGACTACCATAACTGTCGTTGCTGACGAGCTCTGGATAACAGCAGTTACCAATGCGCCGAGGAAAATTGCCTTAAAAATGTTGCCTGTCATTGTTTCAAGAGTTTTTTCAAGCTTTTCACCGGCTACCTTTTCAAGTGCATCGCCCATTACGTTCATACCGTAAATAAAGAGCGCAAGACCACCGCAAAGCTTAACAAGAGCAAAAATATCCAATTTACTACCCCCATTTTATTTGTTTTTCACATAATTTTTTATTTTAATTTACATACACAAAATATTATACCATTATTTTTCAAATCACACAAGACAGTTTTAAAAATTTTGTAATTATAAATATAAATTACCCCTCCCATATCGCAGTATACAATGTATATTGCATATAACAGGTGCAAAAGAAAAGGACCTCCCTATTCCCACAGGAGGTCCTCTCTTTTTCCAATATACTTTTATACTACTCTTCTCAGATACTTTTCTTCGTATTCATTAAGCCACTTGTCATATTCCGCACCGTATACCTTCTTACTTGTCTTACGGTATTCGTGTACATCGTAGCTTTCTGTATTGTCGTTATACATCATAACATAAACGGCAATTTTATTGCAGTGGTCGGCGATTTTTTCATAATTCTGAATGATATCGAGGAATGGCATACCAACATCGATTGTGCAGAGACCTGTTCTGAGTCTGTGGATATGCTTGCTCTTGAGAGCTTCACGCATACCGTCGATGCTGTCTTCGAGAGCTTCAATACGAGCCGCAACAGGGATATTGCCTTCGGAGAATGCCTGAGTTGTAAGTTCAACAATTTCTTCTGTTGCATCTCTCATAACCTTGAGTTCAAACACAGCTTCTTCGGAGAATGCAATGCCATTTTCTCTGATAGATTCATATCTTTCAAAGATATTTTCTGTATAGTCGCCGATCTTTTCAAAGTCGGAAACTGTATGCATGATTTCTTCATAGAGCTTGTAACTCTTTGGAGAAAGGTCATCTTCCTTGATGGAGAGCATATACTTATTGATTCTCGCTTCACCGTTATCGAGGAAGGATTCATTTTCATCGAATGTTTCCTTGCTTGGAGCTATGCCATCGATGATAGCCGCATTTGTGATCATAAGATTACCGAGGGCAATATGACCCATTGTTGTAACAACCTTATGGCACTGTTCAAGAGCAACAGCAGGAGTTGAAAGGAAGCGTTCGTCAAGACGTGCAAGTTCGAGATCGAGTTCATTATCCTTTTCGTCAGCCTTTACTGTCATTTCAGCAAGCTTTACAAGCAAGCCGCTGAATGGGATGAACACGAATGTAACAACCACATTGAAGAGTGTGTGGAAGTTTGCGATGTCAGCCTTTGTGATGGCATTGTCCCAGAATGTAAAGCCGATTGTCGCCTTTATGCCGTACATTACAATCATAAAGAGTATTGTACCGATAAGGTTGAAGTAAAGATGCATCATAGCAGTTCTTCTTGCGTTCTTGCTGCCGCCGAGAGAGGACATAAATGCTGTGATACATGTACCGATGTTCTGACCGAAGATGATTGGAATAGCCGCACCGAAAGATACTGCGCCTGTAGCCGCTACAGCCTGAAGGATACCGACAGAAGCGGAGGAGCTCTGGATTGCTGCTGTTACGACAGCACCTGCAAGAACACCGAGGATTGGGTTCTTGAGTGTCGCAAACATTGCCTGGAATGCCGGAAGTTCACGAAGGCCGGAAACCGCGCCTTCCATTGTATTCATACCGATAAAGAGAACACCGAGACCGAGAAGGATTTCACCAATATCCTTCATCTTTCTCTTGTTTTTCATAAGAATCATAACAAAGCCAACTGCAACCGCAATATAGCAGAGGTTGCTTGGCTTGAGGAATTTCATAAGAAGACCTGCTTCTTCACCGCCGCCGATACGAAGCAGCTGCGCTGTCATTGTAGTACCGATATTGGCACCCATGATTACACCGACAGCCTGTTTGAGCGTCATAATACCTGCGTTAACGAAGCCGACCACCATAACTGTCGTTGCTGACGAGCTCTGAATAATAGCTGTGACGATAGCACCGAGAGTTACCGACTTAAAAATGTTGCCTGTCATTGTTTCGAGAGTTTTTTCAAGCTTTTCACCAGCAACCTTTTCAAGTGCATCGCCCATAACTGTCATACCATAGATGAAGAGCGCGAGGCCGCCGCAAAGCTTAACAATCGCAAAGATATCCATATATCTTCTCCTTTTTCTTTTCACATTATTGTTAGCATCTCAATAATAACAATTTTTTTCAACCCCTTCTATCAGATATTAGCAAAATCTATGTAAAATCCATGTAAAATTTTCTGTATTGTTATCCATATAGTAATATGTATATCACTGTTTTTTCTGCGTAAAATTACAGAATGTTTTATAATAGCTTGTGTCGTGACACTATCCGACCCATTATTTTGTGTTCGGATTTTTGTTCTACCCAAGTTATCCACATTTTCCACAGAGTTATCCACAGTTATCCCCAGACCTGTGTACAAGTGTGGTATTATTACGCATCGTGATAACGAAGGGTAATTATAAATGAATTGGCTTCGCCATGTTCAATCATTTCATGCCATCGGCATTTCATTAAAAAAGACTTCCCATTTGGGAAGTCTTTTATTTTATGTCTATTCTTCAATAATTATCGGTGGCTCGATATCCATCCATTCGCCGCCGCCAAAACGTGCCTCAATCATTACGAGGTTTGCAGGCTTGTTACGCTTCTGATGGACAAACTGCATACGCTTGACAGCGAAGTTATTCTGGAAAAGCGCCTTCATTGCGCTTTCGATGCGTTCAGGCTTATAGCAGAAATAAAGTCTGCCGCCCCATTTGAGGACGCATTTTGCCGCCTTTACAACATCGAAAATATCGGAGTTTTCCTCGGCACGCGATGCGGCAACAGTATCATTCTTCGATGTCTTTCCGCGTGACTTATCAAAATAAGGAGGATTTGAAACGCACACCTCATACTTGTCATCCCCCGTATCGCGGATATCCTTGAGGTCGCCCACCTTAACATCTGCCACGTTTTCAAAGCCGTTGATTCTGAAGTTTTCCTTTGCAATTTCAGCCGCGCCCGGCAGAATTTCAATACCATTTGTATAAATACCAGGATTTTTAACTAAAAGTAACAAAGAAAGTGAACCTACGCCCACACCGATGTCAAAAACTCTCTCCCCTTTTTTGACCTTTGCAAAGTCGGAAAGCAGAGCTGTATCCTGAGTGAGCTTGAGATAGTTGTCATCCTGTATAATTTTGAATCCGTCAAAAAGTATGTGCTCTTTCTGCATATCTTCTCCTTTGGTGGCAAAAATATTTACAAAATAATGAAAGGTGATTTTATGAATAAAACCAACATAATTAAACTGATGTGTGTGCTTTCTGTCCAGCTCGTTCTTCTCGCCGTCTTTGTCAGCTATTCCGATGCCGCATACAAGCAGGGCGACAGCGGCAGCGCTGTCCGCACAATTCAGACCAAGCTGAAAAACTGGGGTTATTATAAGGGAAATATTGATGGGGTTTTCGGCAGCAAAACAAAGCAGGCCGTTATTTCATTCCAGAAAAAGAATGGTCTTACAGCCGATGGTGTTGTTGGCAAAGCCACACTCAAGGCTCTCGGTATGCCGACGGGCGGAAGTTCCGACGTTGTAAACAACAACGACCATTATCTGCTTTCCCGAATGATTTCTGCCGAAGCAAGAGGTGAGCCGTACGAAGGTCAGGTGGCGGTCGGCGCCGTTATACTCAACCGTGTCGACCATCCATCCTTCCCCGATACAATTTCGGGAGTGATATATCAGCCGGGAGCATTCTCCGCTCTGAATGACGGACAGTATGACAAGCCTATTTCCGATTCTGCCCGCAAGGCAGCCACCGACGCATTAAACGGATGGGATCCATCGGGCGGCGCTATCTATTATTATAACCCTGCCAAAACGACAAACAAATGGATCTATTCCCGCCCTGTCATCGGCAAAATAGGAAAGCACGTCTTTGCAAAATAGTGTAATGCTGATTTGTTAAACGGCTTTCAGCCTACACCTCATCCACCGCAAAGCGGTCCCCCTGTCTCGCTGCGGCTCGGTCACGCCGCAGGTCTGACAGCCCACTGGGCTGTCATTCAACACTGCGGTCGCCGTTTCACTACCCTCAAGGGGAAGGCTGAATGTTTCACGTGAAATATCAATAAAAAGGGAGCATATGCTCCCCTTTTTTGTTTTTACATAAGCTTTTTGAGCATATTGTTGACACGCGCTACAGGCAGACCGACTACATTATAGTAATCTCCGTCGATTTTCTCGACGAGCAGAGCGCCTTTGCCCTGTATGCCATAGCTTCCCGCCTTATCCATAGGCTCTTCTGTGCCAACATACCATTCGATAGTGCTTTCATCAAGGTCATAAAACTTCACATCTGTCTTTGAGCAGAAGCAATGGTCTTCGCCCTTGTGTCTGATGCAGACACCTGTATAAACGCTGTGCACCTTGCCCGACAGCATACGAAGCATAGTTTTCGCCTGCTCCTTATCTTTCGGCTTGCCGAGAGCCTTACCCTCTGTCACAACGACAGTATCAGCTCCAATGATGATGTCATCAGTTTCGCAAACTACGGCATTCGCCTTTTTGCGTGCGATTTCCATAGCCATTTCGCTCGGCTCTGTATGGACAGAAGTTTCGTCGCAGTCTGCGACTCTGACTATAAAATCAAAGCCTGTAAGCTGCATAAGTTCTCTCCTGCGCGGAGAATTGGACGCTAAAATTATCATAATTTGTTATTTTGCAATTCTTATCAAAAATTTTCGGCGGCCGCCGGATAAATCAGAGTGCAATTATCAGCGAGATATTTTTTCGCCAGAATGGATAAAAGCCGCAGGCAAGGCTTTGTGCCTTAACGAGGATTTTTCTCCATAAATGGCGGAAAAAGAGCCGCCGAGAAGTGCGCTATTGGTTTATTCGGTGGTTGCCTATATAAAATATTCGTTTTCGCGGCGTGCTGCAAGTCTTTCTGTGAAGCTCTTTGCAAACTCATCGTAAGCTGCATCAAGCTTCTTTGCGCCTACAGGACAGCCCTTTACACATGCAAAACATGCGATACACTTATCGTTGATGACCTTGAATTCATCATCGATAGCTCCCATCGGACAGAGGCTCTTACATACACCGCAGCCGATACAGCCTTCTGTAAGCGGTCTGAATCCGCCGCCATTGCCGCCATCTCTGTAAGGACGGTTGCCAGGAACAGTGATTTCACCAAGTTCGCCCTTTTCAATCTTTTCCTTGACAAGCTTTGTCTGTGCAACAGTCTGAGCAATATCATCTTCGTTTGGTCTGCCAAGCTGAATCTGTCCATATGTATGCTCACCAATGAGGGCGAAAGCTGCGACAACAATAAAGCCCTGAGCCTTGAGAGCGTCACAAAGTTCAAGGAGAGCATCGTCATAATGACGGTTGCCGTATGTTGCAACTGCGATACATGGTGTGCCATTGCCCTTTACATGGCTGAAGCGTTCCATAGCGCCCTTGAAGATACGTCCACCGTAGACAGGACCTGCAAAAACAGCTACGTCGTCCTTTGTAAGTTCAACATCCTGCACCTTGTCAGGATCTGTGAAATTGAGGTGCTTCACATCGCCGAAAACTTCAGCGATAGCTGTTGCGTTGCGTTCGTTTGTGCGTGTAGGCGAAAAATATACTGCATATGTAGACATAATAATACCTCTGAAAAATAATTTTTCAATTATTTATACCTTTTTCTTTAATGGAATTGATTTAATTACAACCCCTCCGTCTGCCGTAAAGGCAGACACCTCCCCTTACACAGGGGAGGCTCTTGAAATAAATATATTACTTAATAATCTTCTGTCCGCCCATGTATGGAACGAGAACTTCAGGAACTGTAACTGTGCCGTCTTCGTTCTGGAAGTTTTCAAGAATAGCAGCAAGAGCTCTTGGGCAAGCGAGAGAAGAACCGTTGAGTGTGTGAACGAATTCAGCCTTTGCGCCCTTTTCTCTCTTGAACTTGATATTAGCACGTCTTGCCTGATAATCCCAGTAGTTGGAGCAGGAAGAAATTTCAACGTACTTATTATAGGATGGCATCCATACTTCGAGGTCATACTGCATAACCTGGTTGCCGCCCATATCGCCTGTGCAGCAAACAACTACACGGTATGGGAGACCGAGAGCCTGGAGAATCTTTTCAGGTACTGCAACAAGCTTTTCGAGCTCTTCCATGGAGTCTTCAGGCTTTGTGAACTTAACGATTTCAACCTTATCGAACTGGTGAACGCGGATAAGACCACGTGTATCACGGCCTGCTGCGCCTGCTTCTGCGCGGAAGCATGGTGTGTATGCTGTATAGAGCATTGGAAGCTGATCGCCGTCGAGGATTTCGTCAGCGTGGTAGTTTGTTACAGGAATTTCAGCTGTGGAAATGAGATAATAATCGGAGTTTTCGATCTTGAACATATCTTCAGCGAACTTTGGAAGCTGAGCTGTGCCTGTGAGAGTCTTGCTGTTTGCAAGATATGGTGTCATAAGTTCTGTAAAGCCTTCACCTATATTTACATCGAGGTAGAAGGAGATGAGAGCTCTTTCAAGCTTAGCGCCTGCGCCCTTGAGGAAGTTGAAGCGTGTACCTGCAACCTTAACGCCGCGTGGCTGATCAAGGATGTCAAGGTCAGCGCCCAGGTCCCAGTGAGCCTTTGGTTCATATTCAAACTGCTTTGGTTCGCCCCAGGAGCGTACAACAACATTGTCTTCTGCGTCCTTACCAACAGGAACCTTATCGCAAGGAACGTTTGGTGTGATGAGAAGGAGGTAATTGAGTTCCTTTTCAACTTCGCCGAGAGTTACCTGTTCAGCCTTGATCTGTTCAGCAAGAGCCTTCATTTCAGCCATGATAGCTGTTGTGTCTTCGCCAGCCTTCTTCATCTGTGGGATGGACTTATTGATCTTATTCTGCTCTGCCTTCTTTGTTTCTGTAGCGAGAATGAGAGCCTTTCTTTCATCATCGAGAGCGATGATCTTATCGATCTGCTCGTCAAGATTCTTACCTCTTGCAGCGAGGCGTTCCTTTACGTACTGAGTATTTTCTCTGATATAACGAATATCAAGCATTGTAATTTTCCTCTGTTCTATATAAGTATTTGTTTTTAAATCATTTCACTTTTGGAAAAGCGAAGAATCTCTTACGTTTTTCGTACTTTTTCTTCGACAATCCCTCCACCATCTTTCGATGGTCCCCCTCCCTTTACACAAGGGAGGCTAATTACGGGATTAGTGGTTCTTTCTTATAATCTGGTTGATGAGCGACTCTAAATCGTCATTTCCATAAAACTCTATGTATAACTTACCTTTTCTTTTACCATTTGTAATAGAAACATGGCGTCCCATAGCTTCTGAAAGCTTCTTTTCCACCTGCTCCACATAAATCTTTTCAAGATTCTTTGAAGCCTGCTCAGGCTTTTCACCCGACTCAAGAATACGCTTTACCATCACTTCGACCTGTCTTACAGACAGTTCTTTTTCCACTATTTCTTCTGCGATATCAACAATTTCAGCCTTGTCCTTGATTGGCAGAAGTGTTCTGCCGTGGCCGGCAGAAAGCTTTCCCGCTTCAACCATAGTGATGATTTCGGCAGGAAGTTCAAGAAGTCTTACAGCATTGGCAACGGCAGGACGGGACTTCGAAACAGCATTTGCCACCTCATCCTGAGTCATGCCATAGTCTTCCATCAGCTTTCTGAAGCCCTGTGCCTCTTCGATAGGCGAAAGGTCTTCGCGCTGAAGATTTTCAACCATTGAAAGCTGATAAGCCTTCTTTTCATCTATATCGAGGACGATTGCAGGAATTGTTTTGAGCCCTGCCTTTCTCGCCGCTCTCCATCTTCTTTCACCTGCGATAATCTCATAGCCCTTATCCAGTCTTCTGAGAGTTATCGGAGTTATAACGCCGTTTTCCCTGATATTTTCAGCAAGCTCTGTGAGAGCCTCCTCATCAAAGAAATGTCTCGGCTGCTGTGGGTTAGGGCTTATGTCATAGATATCGATTTCGTTGGTGCTTTTTTCATCAAGAATCTCATCGCCCAAGAGAGCTGAAAGACCTTTGCCCAAGCCTTTACTTACCGCCATAGACTACCCCCTCCTGTTTTTCTCGTCAATTTCTTTGCAGACATTGCCATAGCTCTCCGCGCCTCTTGAAAGTCGGTCGTAAGCGAAGATAGGCAAGCCGTGGGACGGAGCTTCCGAAAGACGAACGTTTCTCGGAATAACCGTCTTGTATACCTTAGGACCGAAGAATTTCTTGATTTCCTCGGCGACCTGAATAGTTAAGTTTGTACGTCCGTCGTACATAGTAAGAAGAATGCCTTCAAAATCGATGTTTTTATTCATCGAACGTTTTACAGTTCTTATAGTATGTGTCAGCTGGCTCAGGCCTTCAAGCGCATAATATTCGCACTGCATAGGCACAAGCACAGTATCGCAGGCAACAAGCGCATTAAGCGTAAGCAGCGCCAGCGACGGCGGACAGTCTATAAATATGTAGTCATATTCATCTCTCACCTTATCCAGCGCATTTTTCAGTATGTACTCACGGCCTTCTGTTGCCACAAGTTCGATTTCTGCGCCGGCGAGATTATTGTCAGTCGGCAGCACATCGCACCATTTTGTTTTGACGCGCGCCTCCTTCACGGTGGCATTTCCCATAAGCACGTCATAGACGCTCTTATTCGGCGCAGCCTCAACACCGAAGCCCGACGAGCTGTTGCCCTGAGGGTCGATGTCCACAAGCAGCACCTTGCGTCCCATAAGAGCAAGGCCTGCCGATATATTTACAGCCGATGTGGTCTTGCCCACACCGCCTTTCTGATTCGTAACAGCAATAATTTTAGCCATTCTTTTATATTATTGCCCCTTTCTTTCATGTAGCGCATAATATGCATAAAACGTATATCTTATGCATATTATGCAGAAAATTCACTAATATGAATTGTATTCGGTTGCGCGCTTGAGCAGGGTGGCTGAGGATATCTGAGAGATATAAACCATGTCCCTGCCGTTTTCTCTTGCCGCGATTACCGATTTCGGAAGTTCGTAACTTACATTTACGACTCTTCCCTCTCTTTCGGCACGGGCAAGAAAGGCTCTTGTCTTATTTGAGTATGTTGAATTGTCCATATCGAGGATAAAAAGTATATCCTTTTTGGAAATTATAACATCGTTACCTAAATGAAGATACATATTATGCCTGCTTGAGTCTTACAGGAAGCACCATGTAGACATACTTATCCCCTTCTGTCGGTCTGATAACTGCAGGTGAAACACCATCTGTCAGGCCGAGGGATACAGTTTCATCTGAACAAGCCTTGAGTGCATCCATAATATATTTATTGTTGAAGCCGATTTCGATCTGTTCAGGACAGAATGAAATAGGAGCTTCGTCATAAGCCTTACCGAGAGCTGTTATACAGGAAATTTTTACCGAAGAATCAAAGAATATACATCTGATAGGATTTTTAAGTCTTTCGGAGATGATAAGAGATACTCTTTCGATACTTTCCTTGATATTTCTTACGTCAACAGTAAGATTTACAGCGGAAGACTGAGGAATTGCACGGTTATAATCGAGGAATTCGCCTTCGAGAAGACGAGTGATGACAACTGTGTTGTCAATTTCAAAGAGAGCGTGCTTCTTATCAGGATAAATTGCGCTGGATTCTTCATTTTCAGGGAGAATTCTTAAGATATCCTTGAGTGTATCGCCCGGAACAACGAACTTGAATTCGTTGCCGCTTTCGTTTTCAATTTCTTCCTTTCTGAGAGCAAGGCGATAGCCGTCAACAGCTACCACTGTGATGAGGTTTTCCTTGACTTCGAAAAGGCAGCCTGTGTGAATCGGCTTTGTTTCGTTGTCGGAAACTGCAAAAACAGTCTGGTCGATGAGAGATTTCATCACATTATTCTTGATGCTGATGCCGTTTCTCTTGGAGCAGCTTGGAAGCTCAGGGAATTCATCTGCAGAGGTTGCGATGATGTTGTATTCGGAAACGCCCGACTTGATTGTTGTTGTGAAATTGTCTTCGATTGTGATTTCGATGATGTCATCAGGAAGCTTTCTTACGATATCGTAGAAAATTCTCGCATTGAGAACGAAAGTGCCCGACTTGTATACAGTTGCATCGAAGTGCTTGATGATTGCAGTTTTGAAATTGTAAGCTGACAATGTTACGTGCTGCTCACCTGCTGTGATGAGAAGGCCTTCGAGAGCTGTGATTGTGCTCTTTGAGGAAACTGCGTGAATGCAGGAAGCGATTGCATCCTGGAGCAAAAGTTTTTCACAGGTAAACTTCATTTGTCCAATTTTTCCTTTCCGATTATTTCTATATAAATTCTTATTTTTAGTAGTAGTATTAGAGCCTGTGGAATTGTGGAAATCCCTTCTGAACGCCGATGGCGCCTGGGTTTATCGTCTCCACAAGTCCTGTGGATAATTTCGCCCTTTTTCAACACTTTTCCACAGCCCATTTTCTTCCACAACCGTTCCACAGGTTTTCCACAGGATTTTTCAACAATCTGTGAATTTACATAAAATGTAAAAATATCACACCTTTCAGGGTATGTGTTCACCCTGTGAGTTTTGGTATACGGAGGGTAATCGACTATGTTGCAGAGCGGATGTTCTTGCGGATATCCTTCAGTGTTGCTTCAAGGTTAGGGTCGTCAAGAAGCAGCTCTGTGATCTTGTTGATGGCATAAAGAACTGTTGTGTGGTCGCGCTTTACAAACTTGCCGATGTCAGGCAGCGAAAGATCTGTCATTTCTCTGATGAGATAAAGCATGATCTGTCTTGGCATCGCAACATCCTTTGTCTTGGAAAGGCCGATGATTTTTTCCTTCGGAATATTGAAGTAGGAGCAAACCTCCTTCATAATAAGGTCCGGTGTAGGATAAAGACCAGGGCTTTCCTTGATAATATCGCGGATTGCCGATTCAACGAGGGACATTGTCACGTCTGCGTGCATGATTTCGTTCATAGCCTTGATTTTCTTGAGCGCACCTTCAAGCTGACGTACGTTATTTGTAATCGATTCTGCGATATATTCTACAATTTTGATGTTGAGCTCAAGACCGAGTGCCTTTGCCTTGGATGAAACGAGCGCCATTCTTGTCTCAAGATCAGGCGGCTGAACATCTGCAAGAAGACCCCATTCGAAACGGGACTTAAGACGTTCCTCAAGTGTGTACATTTCCTTCGGAGGACGGTCGGCTGTGAGAACAATCTGCTTGCCGGCTTCGTGAAGGGAATTGAATGTATGGAAGAATTCTTCCTGAGTTCTTTCCTTGCCTGCGATAAACTGAATATCGTCGACAAGAAGCAGGTCGGCCTGGCGGTAACGCTGTCTGAAGCGTTCAACTGCGCCAGCCTGAATAGCTTCGACCAGCTCATTTGTGAAATCATCGCCCTTTATGTAAACGATGTTGAGCTTGTCGAACTTTTTTCTTACTTCGGACGCAATGGCATAGAGCAAATGTGTCTTGCCGAGACCGCTCTGACCGTAAATGAAGAGCGGATTATATGTCATTGCAGGATTCTGGGAAACAGAATATGCAGCTGCGTGAGCAAATCTGTTGGAATTGCCTACGATAAAGCGCTCAAAAGTATAGCCACCGAAGGCCATATCATCACGCTGAGCGCGCCAGGAAATTTCCTCCGCCTTGCCGTTGAGGAGAGTAACTGTGAGATGTTCGCTTGTCAGTTCGTTGAGCGAAGCGTTGACTCTTTCGAGCCATTGTCTGGAGATAAAGCCGAAAATCATATCATTATCGGCAACAAGGACTAAGTTTCCGTCTTTAATTGCGATAGCTCGGGTGTATGGAGCCCAGGAATTGACGGCAACCGGGCTGGATTTTTCCGAAAGATCCTTGATTATTTCGGAAAACAGCGATTCAGGTGTAAACATTAAAAAGCTCCTTCTCTATCTGATCGGCCGGGGGCCTCCCGGCACATCTGTTGAAATATATTTATACATTATAAATAATATCACAAAATCTTTCACAATTCAACTTAATTCGGCAAATTTAATAAAGAAAATGTTCCACGTGAAACACAGGATGTTTTACAGTGAAAATGGTTGAAAAATGCAAGTGTAGGGACCGGCGTCCCCGACGGTACGAAAAATAAATTGCATGAGTTGAAATAATACAAAAATTATTCCTCATCCAGCAGATATCGTAGCATCTTTTCAGGATTTTCAAGGAAGTTGCGTGTTATCTGATAGTGTTCTGTGTCTTTATAATGTACTTTTGAAATGCCATTTTCAGAAAATTCGAAAATTTCGCTGTCTGGGATGGTGAGCAATATGGGTGAATGGGTGGCGATTATGAACTGGCTGCCTGTCTTGCGGAGTCTGTCTATTTCAACAATAAGGGTCATTATCCGCATGGGAGAAAGGGCTGCTTCCGGTTCATCGAGGATATAAAGTCCATGTGATCCAAATCTGTTCTGCACCAAAGCGAGAAAACTTTCACCGTGGGACTGATTGTGAAGTGAAACACCACCATAGGAATCAATCAGTTTATGAAATGACGGAACTTCCCTGTCCAGCTCATCGATATAGTTTGCCGCATTGTAAAAACTTTCAGCGCGGAGGAAAAATCCATCTTTTGGACGGAGTCCCTTGCCGAGTCTTATGTTTTTATATAAATCCGAGTGGGTGGAATTGGTTGAAAATGCAAAATTTTTGCTGCCACCTTCAGCATTGAATCCGAAATTTACTGCAATAGCCTCAAGGAGCGTCGATTTACCTGAGCCGTTTTCGCCGACGAAAAAGGTGATATTTTTGGTGAGTTCGATAAATTTATCTTTCATCAGATGATGAATTGCAGGAATATCACGCAGATATGAGCCATTTTCCGGTTCGGTTTCCATTGTTATTCTGCGGATGTAAAGCTGAGAAAACACAGTTTCGCTCCTTTCGTAAAAATCCGATGCTTACAGTATACGCCTTTGTATTTCGAATTGCAATAGGTTTCACGTGAAACTTTATGGTAAATGTGATAATGTTTCATGTGAAACATAAAAAAGCAGGACAGTCTCCTGCCCTGCTTACATTATATATTATATTTACAGCTTGAGGAAGTTCTGCGCCATATGCTTGTCTTCTTCGAAACAGAAGTGGAAGTTGCAGGCTGTGATGTCATCTGTCAGAATCATCTTTGGAGATTCATCTTTTGTGATAAATGTGATAATCTGGCCATATTCCCAGATTGAAGATTCATAGTCAGGCACAAAATATCCGAATTTCCATCCCTGATGTTCATATCTTATTGTAGCATCCTTGACGACTATTTCATTTTCTGGCATTTTATTATAAATTGACTTATAACCATCGCCAAGAGCAATGATTTTCTTATCCGCTATATCGATATCCTCTTCAGTTGTATGAATTACATGAGTCGCTTTATCAATATCTGTGAAATGTGCGCCGTAGCGAAGGAAAATATGCAGGTCATTTTTAGGGATTCTGCCTGTCAGCGCAACATTTACCGGAATTGGAAGATTGAGTGTAACAGCATCGTGGCTTTCAAATCTGAG
>JAZUBN010000174.1:0-3651 GCA_045638565.1 Oscillospiraceae bacterium
ACTTGTCCACATATATCCACAACTTCTCCACAGACTTATACACAGTTTATGTGATGTTTTGATGTGTTAAGTTCAGTTTTATTTTACGGAACGTCGAGGGCGCCGTTCCCTACATTATTGTTGTGAGATTGTACAAACGGAAGGAGATTCCTCACATTCGTTCGGAATGACAGGAGGCGAGAGAGCTCAAAAATACTTCCCCTGTGCAAGGGGAGGCTGAAAAATATATTTTATTCCACCCAATATTTTATATCAGGCTTTTCATATTCCATGCCGAAGGTTTCCACTTCCACATGGAGCATAAACTCATCCTTGACAGGCTGATTGACAACGGCATTGTCCATACCCTCCGGATAGACACGTCTGAGCTCTACACTCGCAAGTCTGTCAACCTCTTCAAAGCCGTCAATTACCTTGCCGAATGGAGCAAATCTGCCCTGCAGTTTTTCGCCCGCTTCATCGGTGAGAGTTATGAAAAACTCACAGCCGTGAGCCTCTTTTTCCCCATCACCTGCCATGGCAACGGTATATTTTTCCATTTTAATAGGATTTTCAATATTATTGGCGGCAAATTCGCCCTCTATCATATAATCACAACGCTTCTCATCGAAATAACAATAGGAAGGCTGGAGCACAAATCCAGGAACGATGCGCTTGATAAGGCGATTTTCATACATTTTTTCACTTGCCGCCCATATAAAACTGCGGACAGTATTAGGTGCATATTCAGGATAAAGCTCGACTGTGATAACACCGCCTGATGTATGAATCTTGGCAACAGGATTTTTCATATTCATTCTCCTTTTCTATACAGAAAATCCCCTTGCGGGTATACTTGCAAAAGCACCGGAACAAGGGGATATTATTTTTACATTTATATATGCAACGAATTACATATGCATTGCACGATAACGCTTTTCGCTTTCAGCTTCCTTATCGTAGTCCTTGGCAAGCTTACGCACTTTGCCGAGAAGCTTGAGCGCATCAACTGCAGTCTGCTTAGGCATAATAATATGGATACCGTCTGTGCAGTTTGCCTTGCCGTAGATTTTGTCCATCCAATTGCATTCTTCTGCTGTGACAGGAAAATCAGGAAGCTTTTCCTTGATTCGATTGAGAACAACAATCTTATCCTCTGTGGAGAAGTATGGCACACATTCTTCATTAGGATAGATCGCTTCGAGAACAGCCTTGAGATATTTTACCATAGCGATGGAACAGAGAGTTGCTGTCTGGTCATAATATTTGTGACCGAAAATCATTTCAGAAGCTTCAAAATCCTCTTCTGCAGTTTTGAGATATTGGTTATGTGTAAAGTAAACAGCCATAATGAGTAATCTCCTTATAATATATATACTCGTATCATACCATTTCCATTATATTCTTGTCAATAGAATCACTTATTTCATTTTTTATTAGAAATCCCCTCTCTTCATTTGTTTTTGCAAATTTTTATCCAACCTATTTACTTTTCATTTTCTGTTAAGTATAATTAAAAACGGAATATGTCGTTTTGACGATGACACTATAAATTAATATTATCTGGAGGTAAAGTTTTCTATGATGTTCCTCAAAGGTATCGGTGCACTTGTACTTACGCTGGCTGCATTCTCAGTATTCAGCTTAAAGTTCCCAAGAGGCGACAAAGCCATGGGCGGTCTTG
Source organism: Oscillospiraceae bacterium (assembly GCA_045638565.1). Lineage (GTDB taxonomy): Bacteria > Bacillota > Clostridia > Oscillospirales > Butyricicoccaceae > SIG471. The sequence continues at coordinate 1,664 of JAZUBN010000174.1, forward strand.
CCGACGCGGCTGTTGCCACCTTCCTGGTAGAGGCAATCTTCAAGTATATCTGCGGCGATTTTATCGGTATCTCCTTCCTCGGTGAAGTTGGTACGGCTTCAGGCAGCATGGGCGCAGTTGCAGCTGCTGCTCTTGTAGGTCTTGGTATGGGTACAAATCCGACATATGCTATCGCATCCGCGGCGGCTGTTGCAGGTTTTGGTATTCTTCCTGGCTTTATAGCTGCATATATTCTCCATTTTATACTCAAGAAAACTGTTCGATATCTGCCAAGCGGTCTCGACGTTATCGTCGGTACGCTTATGGCTGCGGCTGTAGCACGAGGCATCGCAATTATGGTTGATCCTGCTGTTAACGCTGTCATCTCCACAGTCGGCGATTCCATCTCCATCGCAACATCCCAGTCCCCTGTTATGATGGGCCTCATCCTTGGTGGTCTTATGAAGATGATCTGCACATCTCCACTTTCCTCCATGGCTCTCACAGCTATGCTCGGTCTCACAGGCTTGCCTATGGGTATTGCAGCTATTGCTTGTTTCGGCGGCAGCTTCACAAACGCTCTTATTCTTAAGAACCTCAAGCTTGGTGACAATGGCCGTGTTCTTGCAATCATGCTCGAACCTCTCACACAGGCTGACATCATCACTCAGAATCCTATTCCAATTTACGGCTCCAACTTCTTCGGCGGCGCGCTTTCCGGTATCGTAGCTGCTGTTCTCGGTATTGTCAATAACGCACCTGGTACAGCATCTCCAATCCCTGGTATGCTCGCTCCATTCGCATTTAACGAACCAATGACTGTTGTTCTCGCTCTTGCACTCGCTGCAGTAGGCGGCACAATCGCAGGTTTTGTCGGTTCTATCGTATTCAAGAAGCTCGGCTTCGGCAACGAAGAAGTTCCTGAATAAATTATAACAAATACACCAGAGCATATCCGCTATCCGCTTCAATGGATTTACGGATATGCTCTTTATTTATTCTTTTTTGTAATTTTCAAAAAAGTTTCAAAATCCTGTCCCATTTTGGTGTCCTGAATTGTCATATATATAAAACCAATTCTAAAGGAGGATTTTTTATGAAGAAATTTATTGGAAAGAAGATTTTGTTTTATTTGCTCATTTTCATTGCCGCGACTTTTGTGATCTATGCTATTATAGATTTCATGCCAGGCGACCCTGTTGCAATTCTCGCTAAGCCAGTCATCTATCTCTATCCAGGGGAAGAAACCGAAGTTTTCGTTGATGTTTCTGTGGATAACGGGGAGATTTTCGTGACTTATCCTGATAAAAACGACGGCTGGAATGTTACTGCATATCCCGATGGTAAGATTATCGATGAAAAAGGAATCACACACAACTATCTCTTCTGGGAAGCAAAATCACAGATTGAATTTGATTTGTCAAGCGGGTTTGTTGTAAAAGGCAAAGACTCTGTGGAATTTCTGCAGGAAAAGCTTAGCTATCTCGGCCTGAATCAGAATGAAATAAATGAGTTTATCGTCTACTGGCTGCCGCATATGATAGATAATCCATATAATCTCGTTTCTTTCCAGTGGGATAACTATGATGAGTTCGCTCCGTTGACTATTGTTCCTACCCCAGACTCAATCCAGCGAGTATATATGGCATTCAAACCATTGGGTGAATATATCGAAATCCCGGAGCAACATCTGGAAAAGTTTGAACGCACAGGCTTCACCGTCATCGAATGGGGCGGAAGCCTGATAAAGTGATATATAATGTATAAAAATAAAAAGCCTTCTCCTTGAGGAGAAGGTGCTGAACATAGTGAAGCAGATGAGGTGTAATAAAATGAAAAAAGTCACTCGATTGAGTGACTTTTGTTTAGTGTAGGCATTACTTATCTTCCCGAGCCGTCGCCAGCTAAGTATTGTCAGCACGAATGAATTTCACTACTGTGTTCGATATGGGAACAGGTGGACCATCATTGTAATAAACACCTACTAATATATAATCAAGCATCTCTGC
>JAZUBN010000175.1:0-13229 GCA_045638565.1 Oscillospiraceae bacterium
GCTTGGCCTCCGACTTTAATGTGGTAGTATATTAGAGCAAAAGAAAGTAGAAGTAACCGCTTCTCACCCTAATTTAACGTAAGAAAGGGTTAACATTGGACATCTTCCCCAAGGGGAATTAGTGTGTATTGATGTGCGAGCGGTTCCCGCTCGCTTTTTTAATTTTTCAGGAGGTGCTAAACCATTAGTACGAAAGAACATTTGATCAATGAAGAGATCCACGTCAAAGAGGTACGTCTCATTGGCGAAGACGGCGCCCAGATGGGTATCGTAGCAACAGCAAAGGCTCTCGAACAGGCTGAAAAGGCAGGTCTCGATCTTGTTATGATCGCACCAAAGGCTGAACCGCCTGTATGCCGTGTTATGGATTACGGCAAGTTCCGTTTTGAGCAGATCAAAAAGGAAAAAGAAGCTAAGAAGAATCAGAAGGTCGTAGAAGTTAAGGAAATCCGCTTCTCACCAAAGATCGACGTTAACGACTTCAACACAAAGCTCAAGGCTGCGCAGAAGTTCCTTACAAACGGCGATAAGGTAAAGGTTTCCGTAAGATTCCGCGGCAGAGAAATGGCTCACACACAGATAGGTGCAGATCTTCTTGCGAAGTTCGCCGAAGGAGCGAAGGGCTTTGGTATCCTTGAAAAGGAAGCTAAGCTCGAAGGCCGTCAGATGATCATGTTTTTAGCACCTGACAAGAAGAAATAAACAACCGTAAAACTACAGGGAGGAAATAAGTACCATGCCTAAGATTAAGACACATAGCGGTGCAAAGAAGAGATTTAAGGTAACAAAGAACGGAAAGGTTAAGATGAACAGCGCTAACCGCCGTCACGACATTAAGGGCTGCAAGTCCACAAAGCAGAAGAGACATCTCCGTAAGGCTTCTTACCTCGGCTCTACAACATCTGCAAACGTAAAGCGTCTCGTACCTTACATGTAATCAATCAGAACACCACTTTTTAATTCAGATCAGAAGGAGATAAATAGATATGGCAAGAGTAAAAGGCGCTATGATGACGCGCAAGAGAAGAAAGAAGATCATTAAGCTCGCTAAGGGTTACTGGGGCGCAAAGAAGAACCACTTTAAGGTTGCTAACCAGCAGGTTATGAAGTCCCTCAAGTACGCTTATGTTGGCAGAAAGAACAAGAAGCGTGACTTCAGAAGACTCTGGATCACACGTATCACAGCTGCTTGCAAGCTCAACGACATCAACTACAGCCGCTTCATCAACGGTCTCAAGAAGGCTGACATCACACTCAACCGCAAGATGCTCGCTGAAATCGCAGTTAACGATGCAAAGGCATTCACAGCTCTCGTAGAAAAGGCTAAGGCTGCTTTGTAATTCATATATAAATATAGAGCAAACGGATTTCCCGTTTGCTCTTTTTTTTACACATAAAAATACCGCCTGTTTCAGGAAAATCCCGGACAGGCGGCATTTTTTAATATTTTGGAATATTACTTGCCGGCAGATCCCAGAAGTTTTTCAACATCCTTTGCCTTAAGTACCTTTCCGTAAGCTACAACTTTTTCGTTTACAACGATAGCTGGCAATGTCATTACACCATATGCCATAACCTTCTGCATATCTGTTACATATTCCACTTCGACAGAAAGTCCCATAGCGGACACTGCCTTCTTTGCGTATTCAAACTGCTCATGGCAGGCAGCACATCCGGCACCGAGGACTTTCACGCTGTGTACATCTCCTTCTGCCTTGCAGCAAGTGCAAGATGCAGTTTCCTGCTGTTTGTCTGTTGTACCACAGCAGCAACAGGATGGCTCAGTATCCTTTTTCTTTTTGAAAAAATCAAATAAACCCATTTTAAACTCCTTTTATAAAATCACATGTTGAATAAGATTGAAGAAATAGCCGACGATTACGATGCCCAATGTGCATACTGTGATGAAGATTGTCAGAAGCTTAGGCTTTATAGCCTTTCTGAGCATAATCATAGACGGCACGGACAAAGTTGTTACAGCCATCATAAATGAAAGCACTACACCGAGCATGGCTCCTTTTGCAAGCAAGGCTTCTGCAATCGGAATAGTACCAAAAATATCAGCATACATAGGCGCGCCTGCGATTGCCGCAATAACGACACCGAATGGATTGTTGCCGCCGAGTGTATTTATAACAATTTCCTCCGGAATCCAGTTATGGATAAATGCGCCTATACCGACGCCTGCAAGCACATATGGAAATACATTCTTTGCTGTCGATACAACCTGTTCCCAGGAATAAATGATACGATCTTTGAAAGTCAGCTCTTCCTGTGGTGTGTCGATGCTACTAGCTGTGCGGATATAATCTTCGACTTCATTTTCAAGATGAAGCTTTTCGATAAGTGTGCCACCTGCAACAGCAATCACAAGACCGAGCACTACATAGATTACAGCCACTTTCCAGCCGAAAATACTCATAAGAAGTACCAGTGAACCCAAATCTACCATTGGTGAAGAGATGAGAAAGGAGAATGTTACGCCGAATGGCACCCCTGCACTCGTAAAACCTATGAAGAGAGGTATCGATGAACAGGAGCAGAATGGTGTTACAGTGCCAAGTAATGCAGAAATGATGTTGGCGCCGATACCATGGAATCTGCCGAGGATTTTTTTCGTGCGTTCAGGCGGAAAATAGCTCTGAATATAGGAAATAATGAGAATTAGGACGCCGAGAAGCACCATGATTTTTATGGTGTCATAAATAAAAAACTGAATACTTGCACCTATGCGGCCTGTTGTATCAACACCGCACGTTTTGAGCAGCTGCTGTATGACTCTGTTGAGCCAGCTCATACCAAGCACTTCTGTCTGGATGAAATCCCATACAGCTTTGAATGACAGTGACATATTCGCCTCCACTTTATATTGTTATATTCGAATGTATCGATATGTTGTTGATTTTTTAAGCCGTGCGTTTAAGTAACCGATCGCTTTACTTTCAACAGCACGACTTGATTTCGTTGTCTGAATCGAGGATTGTCAAAGCCTGCAGACAGGAGACAGCATACTGAACTCCTTCAGGTGAAATCGAATAATACATCCATTTACCCTCTTTTCTCCCCTCAACAATGCCGGCATCACACAAAATCTTCATATGATGTGACAGAGTAGGCTGGGCGATTTTAAGGTCATCCAGAAGGATGCAGGCGCATTTTTCACCATTGCGCAAAAGCTTGAGCACCCTCACGCGATTTTCATCCGCGAGAGCCTTGAATACCAGAGCAATACGTTTTTCATCGTTCAACATACGATATCACTCCCTTACATAAAAATATTATATCGATATTTTTCGATTTGTCAATACCTGTTTTGAAATTTCAGATACAAAATGAAATAACAGGGTGGATTTTCATGCCACCCTGCTATTTATATTACCCCAATGCCACGTCGAGCATCATCATAAGTGTAAAACCGACAGCGAAGAAAACTGTGCCTATATTGGAGTGCTCCCCTTCCGACATTTCAGGGATGAGCTCTTCGACTACCACATAAAGCATAGCGCCTGCCGAGAAGGAAAGGAGATACGGCAACAACGGCACGACGAATTTCGCCATAAGTATGGTCAATATCGCGCCTATCGGCTCGACAATACCCGACATCACACCGTATGTAAACGCCTTTCCCCTGCTCATTCCGTTAGACTTGAGAGGCATGGAAATGATAGCCCCTTCAGGAAGATTCTGCAGAGCAATACCCAGCGAAAGAGCCAGCGCGCCTGCCGCCGAAATACTTTCATTGCCTGTAAGCCAGCCTGCAACAACAACGCCGACCGCCATACCTTCAGGCAGATTATGTAATGCAACAGCCATTACCATCATGGCTGATTTTCCCAGTTTATTACAGCAAACGCCCTCAGGACAATCGCTGTTCAGATGCAAATGCGGTATCAGTTTATCCAGAATAAGCAGGAAAATAAAGCCGCCCCATACGCCGATGAATGCCGGCAGAAAAGCTAATTTTCCCATATGCCCCGACTGCTCCATTGCAGGAATGATAAGGCTCCATATTGAAGCCGCCACCATAACCCCTGCGGCAAAGCCTGTCAGGATTCGCTGAAGCGTGCTGTTCATTTTGCCTTTCATAAAGAATACGCAGCCTGCGCCCAATACTGTGCCGACAAACGGCATAAATATAGCAAGTAAAGAATTGGTAGTCATATCGGTTTCTCCTTTCGGATTTGATATTTATATTATACACCTATTTAGTATATAATGCAATAGGGTTGGGAAATATTTTTGACTATATAATTTATAAATACTCCACGGGACGCTGTCGCCTGCATAGGTTGTTCAAACCGTATGAGATTCTTCACCTACGTTCAGAATGACAGAACAAGCCGATGCGCCCTCTTCTATATAAAATTTCACTCTATTTTCCCGTTCTACCACCGGTAGAGCCAATTCTACCGGCTGTTTCTTGCATTTTTTACGTAAAAATGCTATGATAAGGCCATGAAAACAAAAGGAGGTCATTTTTATGACAATGGGTGAAATCATCTTAAATAAACGCAAGGAGCTTGGTATGACACAGAGCGAGCTTGCTTCCAAACTTAATGTGACCGACAAGGCTGTAAGCAAATGGGAGCGCAATGCCTCCTGCCCTGACATAGGCACTATTCCAAAACTTGCAGAAGTTCTCGGTTTGGACGTAAACGAGCTTATGGGCAGTGATTTGATGACTACCCCTCCACCATCTTCCCGATGGTCCCCCTCCCCTGACAAGGGGAGGCAGGAAACCTTTTCGGACATTGTTGCTCTTGTGCTCAAGGCTGTGCCGCTGGCTATGGGTGTGGCTGTCTGTGTTCTTTCCTTCCTTGGTCAGATAGAACCAAAGGACGGCATGAGTCTTCTCGGCATAGGTCTCACCTGCCTTGCAATAAATAATTTCAGAAAATAACCTTGCCTATCGCCACCTGCTGTGCTATACTGAAATAAAAAAACACAGAAAGGTGCATTAATATGAAGGATTTTTACTACGACATTACTACCCGCATCCATTTCGGTGAAGGCGCTGTTTCCAATCTCGGCGCGGCTATAAAGCCTTATTCCTCCAAGGTTCTCCTCTGCTATGGCGGCGGTTCCATCAAAAAGTCAGGTATTTACGATGCTGTTGTAAATCAGCTTAAGGAACACGGTATCGAATGGCAGGAGCTTTCGGGCATCGAGCCTAATCCAAGAGTTACAAGCGTAAACGAAGGCGTTCGTCTTTGCCGTGAGCACGGTCTTACAGCTGTTCTCGCCGTTGGCGGCGGCTCGACAATCGACTGCGCTAAGGTTGTTGCGGCAGGCGTTTCATATGAAGGCGATGCGTGGGATCTCGTTTCCAAAAAGGCTGATATCGTCAGCGTGCTCCCTGTCTTCTCTGTTCTCACACTTTCTGCTACAGGCTCGGAAATGGACCCTACAGCCGTTATTTCCAATATGGATACCAACGACAAGATAGGCCTCAAGCATCCTGATATGCGCCCTGTGGTTTCCATTCTCGACCCTGCATATACATACTCTGTTTCCAAATACCAGACAGCGGCAGGCACAGCCGACATTATGTCCCACATTTTTGAAATCTACTTCAGCACAGTAAAATCTGCCTATATCGCAGACAGAATGGCTGAAGCTCTCCTCAAAACCTGCATCCATTACGGCATTACAGCTGTCAATGAGCCTGAAAATTACGAAGCAAGAGCAAATCTTATGTGGTGCTCCAGCCTTGCCATCAACAACCTTCTCACATACGGCAAGGGCACTCCTTGGAGCGTTCATTCCATGGAGCATCAGCTGAGCGCATACTATGACATCACACACGGCGTTGGCCTTGCTATCCTCACTCCAAGCTGGATGAGATATGTTCTCCGCAATGAAACTGTGGATAAGTTCGTCGAATACGCAAAGAATGTATGGGATATCGAATGTGACGGCGACAAGTTTGCTACAGCAAACAAGGCTATCGACAAGACTGAAGAATATTTCAAGGCTCTCGGCATTCCTTCCACACTCCGTGAAGTGGGCATCGACGAAGAAAAGCTTGAAATTATGGCCGAAAAGGCTTCACGCACTCTCGGCAACGTATTCGTACCTCTCACAAAGGACGATGTACTCAACATCTATAAAATGTGTCTTTAATATTCATAAAGCGGCCGCCTTAATGGGCGGTCGTTTTTATTGCATAACGGCAGATTATATGATATAATATCTGTGATTACACTATTGAAAGATGCATTTATTTTTATGAAAAAGCTTATTATTTTAACCCTCGTAATTTTAATGCTGACAGGCTGTACAAGTGTGCCTACAGCCGATGAATACCGCCTCGGAAATATTCAGTCTGCCTATTCCCTGCCATTTGAAATCTGCTCCAACGGAAAATACACACTCCGCAAAGTTGAATACGGCCCTGGTCTTGAAGTGATTATCGACGGTGAAAAGCACATTTTCGACTACTGGAAAACCCCTGCCTACGCCGAAATCTATGACGATGCCGAAGGCAATATCTATATCACTATGGGTATCGATGAAACTTCCATCAACGAAGTCCATATCCTCTCCTTTGAGGATGGCGAATATGTGGACAATCATCTGGATTTTTCCAGTGAAATCTTCAAAGAAAAGATTTTTCCTCATCTCAAGGTGAATTACGACAAGCAAAACGGCAAGCTTGGTCTTTCGACAGATGTTCCTGCTTTTGAAGGGCAGAATTATGTGGAATACTCTCTTCCTTATGGTGAAGAGCCTGTAGAATGTTATTACAAGGTGCCTGAAGGCGGTATCGAGGCTGTAAAGGACGAAAACAACGTCTTTACTGTGACATTCCCGCTTGAATACAAGGTCAAAGGCACAGACGGCGGTCTTATTTCCCGTTCCACACATATGTATGCCGAAACCAAGGTTTTCTATAAAAACAAGCGTTTTGTCATTGGCTATGCAAATGCCGATGGAAATTCCACAAACGGATTTATCCACGTATATTCTGCTGAAATACAGTAAATAAACATATCATATAAAGGAGAAAACACTATGAAAATCATGATCGCATCCGATATCCACGGCTCCAGCCTTTACTGCGAAAAGCTTCTTGAACGCTATAAGGAAGAAAACTGCCAGAAGCTCCTTCTTCTCGGCGATATTCTCTATCACGGCCCACGAAACGACCTTCCTGAGATTTATAATCCAAAGAAGGTTATCGAAATGCTCAACAACATCAAGGAAGAAATCATGTGTGTCCGCGGCAACTGCGATACAGAAGTGGACCAGATGGTGCTCCAGTTCCCTATCATGGCTGACTATGCTGTGCTTTATCATAACGAGCATATGATTTTCGCAACTCACGGTCACAAGTACACAGAGCAGAATCCTCCTATGCTTTACAGAGGCGATGTGCTTCTCACAGGCCATACACACATTCCTGCCTGCAACGAATACGATGATTTCATCTATATCAATCCAGGCAGCACAACAATTCCAAAGGCAGGCTCTCACCACAGCTATATGATTTTTGAAGACGGCAAGTTCACATGGAAGACTATCGAAGGTGAAACATACAAGGAGTTTGAACTTAAATAATGAAAATGATATCTTGGAATGTCAACGGGCTTCGCGCCTGTCTTGACAAGGGTTTTATGGACTTTTTTGGTGCTGAAGATGCCGATATTTTCTGCCTGCAGGAAACAAAAATGCAGGAAGGACAGGCTGTTCTTGAAATGCCTGACCACCATCAGTACTGGAACAGCGCGATAAAGAAGGGCTATTCGGGCACTGCTGTCTTTACAAAAAAGCAGCCGATTTCTGTCACAAAGGGCATAAACGGCAAACACGATGACGAAGGCAGAGTTATAACCTGCGAATACGACAATTTCTACCTTCTTTGCATTTACACACCGAATGCTCAGGAGGAGCTCAAGCGTCTCGATTACAGATGCGAATTTGAGGACGATTTGCGTGAATACGTTTCTCAGCTCAAGGAAGAGAAGAGCGTTATCATGTGCGGCGACCTTAACGTTGCCCACAAGGAAATCGACCTTAAAAATCCTAAGACAAACCGTAAGAATCCGGGCTTTTCCGACGAAGAACGCGGCAAGTTCACAGAGCTTTTAGAGGCAGGCTTCACAGATTCCTTCCGTCACCTCTATCCTGATCTTGAAGGCGCATATTCCTGGTGGTCCTATCGCTTCAAGGCGAGAGAAAAGAACACAGGTTGGCGTATCGACTATTTTGTGGTGTCCGATGATTTGAAGGATAAGATTAAAAAGGCTGAAATCCGCTCGGATATCTTTGGAAGTGACCACTGCCCTGTTATGATCGAACTGGATATATAATCTGATTCAGTTTCTTCTGCCTCCTCTGTGCAAGGGGAGGTGTCATAGCTTTGCAATGACGGAGGGGTTGTGACAAATATTTTCATTATGTCTCGGAGCGTCGAAGGCGCCGCTCCCTACAATATTTAGCAAATAATCCCTCAATCTTAATTATCAACAAAAATATCTCCAAAGGAGACCGAATATGAAGCGAATTATCAGCATTACTCTCCTTCTTGCAATGGCATTCTCGATGGTGGCTTCTGCCGCTTCTGTGAAAGGCTTTTCCGATGTGCCAAAGACAGAATGGTCGTATAATTACATTATGCTTTGCGCGCAGAATGGCGCTGTCAACGGCACAACAAATCCTGACGAAAACGGCATAGCAACCTTTGCTCCTAAAATGGAAGTATCTCTCGGCCAGTTTCTTGCCGCTATGACAAAACTTCTCTGTCCGTCGCTTGTAAAGCCTCTTGAAGAGGGTCAGCAGTGGACATTGCCATACTACAATGCGGCTGTCGAAGCCAAGCTCATCAGCAAGTCTGAGTTTGATTATTCCAATATAAACGAAAAACTGAGCCGTGAGGACATGGCATATATCCTCGTAAGCGCAGCTAAATATAACGGCGAAGTTCTTTCCGCAAAGGACGGCATTGAAAATGCCATCGCAGATTATGATAAAGTAAGCGCAAACCGCAAGGATGCTGTCGAAAAGGCATATTCCAACGGTCTTATCACAGGCACAGATGCAAACGGTACTTTCGCGCCTAAGAATAGTATGACACGCGAACAGATGGCAACGGTTATCTGCCGTCTTATGAAGTGGACAGAAAGAGCCGAGGTTGTAATCACTCAGAAGACTCCGGAAGGATATGTAAACGATGGCGGCAAGGCTGATACAGAATTGGCAGTTATCGGTTTTGTAGCTGGTAAGTTTGCAGATACTAAAACTGCAAGAGAAAATCGTCCTGCTCCTAATCCTGGTGCAAGTAAGCGTACTGCGATGAGTGATTTGACTAGCCTTATGCATGAATATTGTATGCTCAGATTCTTCGACCATGGTATTGGACAAAACATCGAGGATGATGGAAGAATCGCTAAGTTTGTAACTCGCAATGATGGCAAAACTGGTATCAATGTTTTCGGCTGGCGTAAGTCTTACAATTCAGACGTTACTACTAATGCTGGTCTGAATCTTGTTCTTGAAGCGTTTTACTACTTGTCTGGTGACAGATACGTTGCCAAGGCATTGTGGGATTGGATTGATGCCGATAATATTAATCGAGGAGCAAACTCTGATAGTTTCGGTTTTTCTGATGTTCGCGGTACTGCTAATGGCGGAGTGATCGAAATGAACGGAGTTCAAATTGAAGTTGATTTTAGTGGCGCAGGAACAACTTTTTATTTCAACTAATTAACACAAAAACCCTCCACAAGCTGTGGAGGGTTTGATTTTTGTTTTGCATTAAATATTCAAAAGTGCAACAGATACGAGGATTGCGCCCATGGCGTACCACTGGTGCTTGCTCAGTCTTTCCTTGAACATCAATACGCCTGCAAGAGAGATGAGCACGATTGTGGCAACACCACGTGTTGGATATACAACAACGGCAGGAATCTCTGCGAGGGCCTGAAGAAGGAAACGGGAGCTTAAAAAGTTAGGGATACCGATGCCCATACCGTAAATCAGCTCATTGAGACCGAACTTTTCCTTGCCCTTGATAATCATAATGAGGCAGACCGCAAAAGCCGATGCAAATGTAAATAAAAGGAAGTGGTCGGAGAGGAGCGGATTGCAGACTTCGCCGAAAACCTTGCTCATAACGCTGCCCAGACCGTCGATGACGAAGATGACAGCCAGCATACCTTTTGCCGCGATGTCGCTCTGTCCGTCGCCCTTATTGATGGCAACGATGGAGAGCATTGCAATGACAGCGCCGACCGCCTGCAAAACGCCAGGCACTTCGCCGAAGAAGATGATGGATGCGATGAGCGGCACGATAAGGCTGCCCAGCTTTGAGAATACATTAGGCAATGTGACGCCGTTTTTGCGGATATTTATCTGCATAAGCACAAGGCTGACCACGTAAAGAATACCATTGAAAAGGCCCATTGATGTTGTGATGCCAACCTTTTCGCCTGTCGGAATCATATTGTCCCAGCCGATGAAGCAGGCTGCCATAATCATACAAGTCAGATAATTTGCCGCCAGCATACTGATTCTGCCCTTGATTTTGCCTTCTGAAAGGCGCATTACTATGGAAATCAGCGCACTGCCGATGATGGCGAGAATGAGATATATCATGTTTTAGCCCTCCAGAATTGTGCTGTACATACTCTTGAGAAGAGCTGTGCCGCTTTTTGTCTTGAACATATTTGCCATTCTTGCCTCGATTTTTTCCTTGTCCTGCTTGCCTTCGTCGGCATTTACAAGATAGTCAGCTTCGAGAAGAATCTGCCAGTCGATGCCGTCAACGCCTTCTGTTGTGTGGTGATGACCGACAAGGAATGCCACTCTTTCGATGATATCGTCAGAAAGTCCTGTGCCCTGAAGGAAGTCATGAGCCATAACAAGACCTTCCTTTTCCTGCAGGTCTCCCCTTGCTGTGCCATATTTTTCACGGCAGAGCGGAATTGCGATATCGTGGACGAGGGCCGCCACTTCAAGAGTGAGCTGAGTCTTTTCGTCAAGATTTTCAAGCTGACCTATTGTCTTGGCATAGCCATAGACCTTGATGAAATGGTTGATATTGTGAAGATTTCCCTCTGAGAAATCTATCATTTTCTGTGTGATTTTCGCTACCATATTAAAGCTCCATTGTTTCGCCGTGCTTGAGCACGATTTTGTTGTCAGGTGTGAATTCGTCAAGTCCTGTTTCGTAATAGCACATATCTCTGTTGGACTTTGGGTCATTATGGATAGCGATGTTGCCCTTGGACGCCTTGATGCGCTTTGCGCAGTATGTAGCTTCCTTTGGACCCATATTGTAAACACCATCGATAGGAAGGAATGCATAGTCGACCTTCATCTTAGGAATCTTCTTTTCCATATCTTCAGTAGTGCTTGTGTCGCCTGCACAGTATACCTTCACGCCGTCAAATTCAAGAACATATCCGACACATTCGTCCTTGCTGTGGTTTTTGTTATATGCCTGAACAGCTGTGATTTTGACGCCGTCCTTTTCAAATGTCTGATACTTGCCTTCCCACATAGCATCGAGAGGCATGATGATTGTGCAGCCCGGTGCGATTTTGACCTTATCGATGCCGAAATGGTCGAAATGGTCGTGTGTGATGAGCATAAAGTTGGCTGGCGCTGTGTAGTCGCCCTTGAAATATGGGTCGACATAGATGTGCTGACCTGCGTTTGTTTCAAACTTAAGGCTGCCGTGGCCTATGAATGTTACCTTTGCCATAATTTATTTCTCCTTGATTTTTGTTTATGTATGTGATATAATTATATGGTTAAAAGCATTGTGCGGTCTTAGTATTTTAACGCACTCTTATTATTACGGACCCTATGACTTCGGTCATCGGCTCCCAAAATGCACGAGGTGAATATTTATGAAAGCGAAAAAATTAGTCACAAACGCCCTTATTGCCGCCTTTTACGCGGGATGCACTCTTGCTCTGGCTCCTGTCAGCTATGGTGTACTGCAACTGAGAGTAAGCGAAGCGCTGACTCTGCTCCCCTTTGTCCGTAAGGATACTGTCTGGGGCATAACGATAGGCTGTTTGCTGGCAAATCTCCTCAATCCTATGGGTGTCAACCCTCTCGATGTGGTTTTCGGCACTCTGGCGACTCTTATCGCCGCCCTTGTCACTGCAAGATGCAGCAAAGTCTGGTTAGCGGCAATTCCGCCTGTGATTTCCAACGGAATTATCATCGGCGCTGTGCTTGCCTTCACTCTGACACCTGATGCCTTCCTTGCCTCCTTTGGGGCTTTCGGCATTCAGATTGCCCTTGAAGAAGCTGTTGTCTGCTTCCTTCTCGGCATTCCGCTGGTGGCATTTATCAAAAAACTGGGCATACTCAATAAGAAATAACAGTCCTTCGGGGCTGTTTTTTTATTGGTTTTTTATGCGGGACGTCATAAATGCCGTCCCCTACGTTTATTCTATCGTTGATTATCTTGTAGGGGCGGGTTTCCATGCCCGCCCGTGTAATTTCTTTTAATAAAATACCTCTACCAGCTTCAATCCTTGTGGTGGGAGTGTTTGTCCTGCTTTTTCGCGGATTTTGGTTTCAAACACTTCGTCAATTACAGTTTCTTCCAGTTTGCCGACTCCGATATCGTAAAGTGTGCCCGAAATTATTCGCACCATATTATAAAGAAACCCGCTGCCGTTGATTTTTATTGCGATAATGCCGTCATTTTCGGCAATTTCTATCGAGTTTATCGTGCGTACTGTCGATTTCTTGGTCTTGCCTGTGGAAAAGCCTTTGAAATCGTGGGTGCCTATGAGTTTTTCAGCCGCTTGACGCATTTTCACAACATCAGGCTTTTCTTCTGCCGTCCACACATATTTTCGCACGAAAACATCGGGCTTCTGTGTTGCAATGACATATTCATATGTCTTGGAAACGGCGTTGAGACGGGCATGAAAGCGGTCGTCAGCTATTTCGCACGACTTGACGAGAATATCCTCGGGCAGATATTTATTGAGATAGTCCTTGATTTCCGACGGCTTCATATCGGTGTTGCACTTGAAATTGGCTGTCTGGCTGATGGCGTGGACGCCTGCATCTGTACGCCCCGATGCGTGGATTTCCACCGAATGAGCGCACATTTTTGAGAGCACATTTTCAAAGCGCTCCTGCATTGTGTTATTTGTGTTGCCCTGTTTCTGCCAGCCGTTGTATTTTGTGCCGTCATATGAAACGACGATTTTGTAATTTTTCATAAAATACCTCGAAATATTTTCCATAGGATATTA
>JAZUBN010000176.1:0-10590 GCA_045638565.1 Oscillospiraceae bacterium
TGCTCGCCCCTACAAATGCACAATCCAATGTAGGGGAGCCGCTTGCTGCTCCCGTATTATAAATATAAAACATAATTCCTACACAAGGAGGAAAAACATGAGCGCACAGATTATCTCGGTAGACAATGGCAGCTTTGCCGAAAAGGCAGGCATAAAGGCAGGCGATATTCTGCTTTCTGTCAACTCCCACCGCATCGAAGACGTTTTCGATTATCAGTTCTATACATACGACAACACTCTCGATATCGAAATCGAACGCGATGGCAAAAAGCTGCATTTCAATATTAAAAAGAGCGACGGCGAATATATCGGCCTCAATTTTGAAACATATCTTATGGACGAGCAGAAAAGCTGTTATAATAAATGTATCTTCTGCTTCATCGACCAGAATCCAAAGGGTATGCGTGAAACAATCTATTTCAAGGACGACGATGCACGTCTTTCCTTCCTTGTGGGCAACTATATCTCGCTGACAAACCTTTCGGATAAGGATGCGGAAAGAATTGTAAAGATGCATTTTTCTCCGCTCAATATCTCTGTCCATACAACAGACCCTGAGCTTCGCAAGCTTATGCTTGGCAACCGCTTTGCAGGTGATGCTCTCCGTCATCTCAAAACATTTGCCGATGCAGGGCTTGAAATCAAGACTCAGATTGTCGTCTGCCCTGGCGTAAACGACGGTGAAAACCTTAAAAAGACACTCTCCGACCTTTCTGATTTGTACCCAAGCGTAGTTTCCATCGCCTGTGTGCCTGTGGGACTCAGTAAGCACAGAGAAGGACTTTATCCTCTCACACCGATGGACGAAAAGTGCGCCCGTGAGTGCATTGAAATCATCGACAGTTTCCGTAAGGAAAATGAGGAAAAGCACGGAGAAGCTCTCGTTCACGCCTCCGATGAGTTCTATATCAAGGCTAAGATGCCATTCCCTGATATGGAATATTATGCTGATTTTGAACAGCTGGACAATGGCGTAGGCCTTATGCCGCTTTTTGAAGACCAGCTTAAAGATGAACTTGATTACGAAGAAAATATTCCACAGACTCCGTTTACTGTGGTGACAGGCATGGATGCAGCACCTTTTATGGAGAAAATGCTTGACTATTGCCGAAATAAATGGCATAATTTAGAGTGTAATACTGTGGGAATCGTAAACGATTTCTACGGTGAAAATGTAACTGTAGCAGGTCTTGTGACAGGCGGCGATATTATCAGACAGCTTAAAAATGCCCCTCACCACAAGAATGTGCTCATCCCTGTTGTCATGCTCCGTCACGGCGAAACAGTATTCCTTGACGATGTGACAATTGAGGAAATTGAAAATGAACTGGACATCAAGATAACTGTATGCGAAATTGACGGTATGCAGTTTGTAAATACCCTGGCAAATTTGTAAGAAAAGAGGTTAAATATGGCAAAACCTGTAGTAGCGATTATCGGCCGTCCTAACGTTGGCAAGAGCGCCCTTTTCAACCGTATCACAGAAAAGCGTTACGCTATCGTCGAAGACAGACCGGGCGTAACACGTGACCGTATCTACGCCGACGCAGAGTGGAGAAACACTCCTTTCAAAGTTATTGACACAGGCGGTATCGAACCAAGAACAGACGATGAAATCTTAAAGTTCATGCGTGAACAGGCTCTCATCGCTATCGACCACGCCGATGTTATTATTTTTATCACAGACCTTAAGACAGGCCTTACAGCTGCCGACGAAGAAGTTGGCACAATGCTCAAAAAGAGCAAGAAGCCTGTTGTTCTCGCTGTAAACAAGATGGATGCTCCCGGCCACCCACCTGCAGAGTTCTATGAATTCTACAATCTCGGTATGGGCGACCCAATCGGCATTTCATCCCTTCACGGCTATGGCACAGGCGACCTTCTCGATGAATGCTTCAAGTATTTCCCAAAGGACGCATGGGAACAGAAGGATGAAGATCCTCGCATCAATGTTGCTGTAATCGGCAAGCCAAACGCAGGCAAATCTTCCCTTATCAACAGAATTTCCGGCGAAAAGCGCGTTATCGTTTCCAATGTAGCCGGCACAACACGTGACTCCATCGATACAGACATCGAAAACGAATACGGCAAGTATACATTCGTCGATACAGCGGGTATCAGACGTAAGAGCAAGGTTGAAGAATCTGTTGAAAAGTTCTCTGTTATGAGAGCTATGATGAGTATTGAACGCGCTGACGTCTGCGTTATCATGATTGACGCTGTCGACGGCATCACAGATCAGGATACAAAGATTGCAGGCTATGCCCACGACAACGGCAAGGCTTGTATCATCGCTGTAAACAAGTGGGACCTTATCGAAAAGGAAACAGGCACACAGAAGGAATACGAAAACAAGATCAGAACAGAGCTTGCGTATATGCCTTATGCGCCTATCGTCTTTATCTCTGCTATGACAGGTCAGAGAGTCGACAACATCTATCCTATCATCAACGAAGTATTCGAACAGAACAATATGCGTGTCACAACAGGTCAGCTCAACAGCATTCTTGCTGAAGCTACTGCGCGTGTTCAGCCTCCAACAGATAAGGGCAAGCGCTTGAAGGTCTACTATATGACTCAGATCGGCGTAAAGCCACCAACATTCGTATGCTTCTGCAACGACGCAAAATTATTCCATTACTCCTATCTCCGCTATCTGGAAAACCGCATCAGAGACGTTTACGGCTTCAAGGGTACACCTATCAAAATGATAGTGCGACAGAGAGGGGAGCAGGAATAGTATGGAAATATTAAAATACGCATTCGTCATAGTATTTTCCTATCTCTGCGGCAGCTTCAGCACATCCATCTTCATCTCCAAAGTGCTTTACGGCATTGACGTGAGAAACTATGGCTCGGGCAATGCAGGCGCATCAAATACTCTGCGTACACTGGGTGCAAAGAAGGCGATTATCGTCCTTATGGGCGATGTGCTCAAGGTCATCGTGCCTATCCTTGTGGCAAAAATGACAGGCATTCAGTACCCTGTGCTTATCGCAGGTACATTCGCTGTCATCGGCCACGCAAAGCCAATTTTCTATGGCTTCAAGGGCGGCAAGGGTGTCGCTTGTTCTCTTGCGATACTTCTTATGTTTGACTGGAAGATGACATTCCCTGTGCTTATTATGTTTGCTGTGGGATTCCTTTCCACAAAGATGATTTCCATCGGAACATTCTCTGCCATCGCAACTGCGTGGCTCTATATTGTGTTTAAGTACGGCAGTGACCCTGTCCTGCTGGTATATTTCACCTGCCTTGCTTCCTATCTCGTATGGCTTCACAGAAGCAATATCAAGCGCCTTATCGCAGGCACAGAATCCAAGATAGACTTCAAGGCAAAGCTCCTCAAAGACGTGGAAAAGAAATAGCACCTATCCAATGTGACTTGTCACACCTTAATGTTCCGCAGGAACAATTCATGAGCTTCAGCTCAATTTATGGCTTCGGCCAATTCATGACAAAGTCAATTCATTCCCGAATACAATTTCAGAGGTACTGAAAATGAAAATCACAATTTTAGGCAGCGGCGGCTGGGGTCTTGCCAATGCTGTGCTGCTCAATAAAAACGGACACGACATCACATTGTGGTGCTTCCTTGAAAGCGAAGCTGAGCTTCTTATAAAGGAGGGCGGCAATGAAAAGCTGCTTCCGGGAATAAAGCTTCCTGAAAGTATCAGCATCACAACAGATATTTCCTGTGTAAAGGGTGCCGATCTTATCGTTGTTGCTGTGCCATCCTTCGGTGTTGCAAGCACAGCGAGAAATATCAGACCTTTTATGACAAAGGAACAGCCTGTCGTCCTTCTCTCAAAGGGCTTCGACAAGGAAAACGGATATTGTATCCTTGCGGAAACACTTCAGCGTGAGCTTCCTGAAAACGACATCATCGTTGTGACAGGTCCTTCCCATGCGGAAGAGGTTTCCAGAGGCATTCCTACAGCTGTTGTTGCTGCTTCAAAGAGCAGAAAGGCTGCTGAGTTTGTTCAGGATGTATATATGAACGATCTGTTCAGAGTTTACACATCTCCTGACGTTGTTGGTGCTGAACTTGGCGGCGCCATGAAGAATATTATGGCTCTCGCTGTCGGCATCTCTGACGGTATGGGCTTCGGTGACAATACAAAGGCTATGCTTATGACTCGCGGTATTCTCGAAATGGCGCGCTTCGGTGTGGCTTTAGGCGGTCATCCGGACACTTTCAGCGGACTTTCCGGCACAGGTGACCTTATTGTAACCTGCGTTTCAGACCACTCCAGAAACCGCCGTATGGGCCTTCTTCTTGGTAAGGGTGTGAAGCCTCAGGAAGCTATCGAAAAGGTAGGCGCTGTGTGTGAAGGCTTCTTTGCATCCGAAGCTGTCCACGAGCTCACAAAGGATATGGATATCGAACTTCCGATTTCTGAAGCTATGTACAAGCTTCTTTATGAAGATGCTGATATTATGGAAATTGCAAGGTCGCTTTTCTCCCGTGAAAAGAAGGGCGAGTTTGAAGAAACATGGAATAAGCATCTCTCCTGGGAAGAATAAGTTAATATGTTTTCGTATACACCTCCCTTGTGCAAGGGGAGGTGTTTTTATTATTTGTCATTCCGAAGCGCAGCGAGGAATCTCCTGCCGTCCGCGCAATCTTTGTAGGGGCGAGCATCGCTCGTCCGAAAATATTGTAGGGACCGGCGCCCTCGACGGTCCGCATAGATAGTGAATAATGAAGAATGAAAAGTGAAAAATTGAGGTGTGACGAGGTCACATTTTATAGGTTAACAACCCCTCCGCCTCATCATATTCGGCACCTCCCATTGCACAGGGGAGGCTTTTATTATCTGTCATTCCGAAGCACAGCGAGGAATCTCCAGCCGTCCGCGCAATCTTTGTAGGGGCGAGCATCGCTCGTCCGAAAATATCCGTTCATAACACATAATTTTCAATCACAATCTGTGCATAATTTTTCTTTTTTCGGGGCAAAATATCTGTAAAACGAAAAGGAGAAAATTATGATTAAAAATTATGTATCACTTGAGGGAGCGGCATCCCATTATGATATTGTCAGCCGTATGCAGGGTGAACTTAAAAAGGGGAATTACGGAAAAGACCATTGGCTTGTGGGCAAGGGGTTTGATGAATCCTCCCTTGCTCAGAAGACGAATCCTGAAGCATATGTTCTAAATGAAATTTCAGATTCTGTCCCTGTAGTTATCATCAATAAGGATGAAACTGTCGCCTGTGCCAATACTATCGCCCTTGCGGAAATGGATGTGGAACACAAAAAGGGCATTATAGGCAAAAACAGCATCAAAGATCTGAAAAATGCCATAAAATAACAAAAAGAGCAGAGAAATCTGCTCTTTTTTATGTGTAATTGTTTTCCTGCGGACGACCAATGGTCGCCCCTACGCACAATCCTGTAGGGGACGGCGCCTTCGACGTCCCGTGGGCGGGGTGACCCCGCCCCTACAAAATTCGTAGGAGATACATCTTACTTACCTTCCACAAACACCCTTATTGCATCTCTTAAAAACTCCGCACAGCCCGGCGCAATCTTGTCATAATAAGCTGTGAATCTCTCGTCACAGACATACATTTCTGCCACACCTGCGTGCATTTCAGGGGAATACTTGCCCCAATAAAATGTCAGCCACTTCTTGTGAAGCTGACAAACCGCCTGCGCCTCGTCAGAAGCAGGATTGCCGCCTGCAAAAGCAATGGCAAGAGCCTTGTTGATATCCTCGCCCAGCTCGTTTACATCGTTGTACTCTTTTTCAGTCATGGCAAGGATGATGCTTTCTGTCTTTTCAACAGCCTCCTTACCATATTTTTCTATGATTTCATCGCCGTACTTAGTGCGGTTGTCGTCAACCATCTTGCGCTTGAATGCTTCGAATTTTTCCTTTTCAGCCATTTTTGTGCCTCCTTTAATGCTGTTAAGTGTCTTCTGTGCCGTATCAATAATGTCATTCAGCCGTTTCTGCCTATCCTGCAAAGCGGAAATATGCTCACACAAAGCCTTCTCAAAATCAAAATCTTTGCTGTAAATAATGTCCTTTATCTGCTCCAGCTCAAAATCAAGCTCACGATAGAACAAAATCTGCTGCAGAATATCCAGCTGGCGGTCTGTATAGATGCGATACCCATTGGAGCGGATTTTTTCGGGGGTAAGCAGACCGATTTTATCGTAAAAACGTATGGTACGCGCCGATTGACCCGTGATTCGGCAAACATCTTTTATAGTGTATTCGGTATTGTTCATAGTCAGTCCTTTCGCGAAAAGCTTTGCTATGTCTATATCATAAACCATGACGTAAGGTCAATGTCAATAGTTTTCCGAATATTTTTCATAACTTATGCAAAAAATATTTCCGAGGTGCATAATATGGAAAAAATATCGAAAAATCTCGATGAAAATGTAAAATATCTCAAGGATATATTTGAAAATGACAGCACATTCATAGTCCGTCCCCTTGAAACACGGACAGGGCAGAGGTGCTGTGTCTTTTTCTGCGACGGTATGGTAAATACAGCCGTTGTCAATGATTCTGTCGTTCGTCCCATAGTTTCATGGAATGAAAAGATTCTCCCGGGCAGCGAAATTGCAGATCTCAAAACAAAGGTCCTCTTTGCCAACGATATAAAGATAGCAAAGACATTTGACGATGCCATTTCGGGCATTTTATATGGTGATACCATACTTGTGACCGAAGGAGCCGATATGGCTCTTGTCATCAATACCAAAGGCTTCGTCCTCCGTTCAATATCCGAGCCGGGTGGAGAGAAAATCGTCACAGGCCCCAAAGAAGGCTTCACGGAGGGTATTATGCAAAATACCACCCTTATCCGCAGACGGCTGAAAAGCGAAAAGCTCAAGTTTACATTCATTTCGCTGGGCACAGTTTCGAAAACCACCTGCTGTGTATGCTATATCGATGGGATTGCCGATGAAAATGTGGTATGTGAAGTTAAAAAACGTCTTGAAAATGTGAAAATCGATGGTATTCTCAATTCGAATTACATCGAGGAAAATATAACCGACCGAAAAGGCTCTCCGATGGCGCTTATCGGCAAAACCGAGCGGCCTGATGTTGTGGCATCACGGCTGCTTGAAGGCAGAGTGGCTCTCATCGTGGACGGCACGCCTGTCGTCCTGACAATGCCATATATATTCATCGAGCAGTTTCAGTCGCCCGAAGATTACTATGCAAACCCATTCTTCTCGTCCTTTTCGAGGCTTATCAGAATAATGGGATTTTTTGTGGCAATATCGGCTTTGCCTGTCTATATTTCTCTCATCACATACCATCCCGAAATGCTGCCAAGTCCCCTTTTATTCTCCATTTCGGCAGCAAGGGACAATGTACCCCTGCCGACAGTGCTTGAAGCCTTTGCCCTCTTAATCAGCTTTGACATACTGCGTGAAGCGGGAAAACGTACTCCAGATGTAATCGGTCAGACAATGAGCATCGTAGGCGCTCTCATTCTCGGTCAGGCGGCGGTCGAGGCTCGGTTTGTGTCGGCGCCAATGATAATTGTAGTGGCTATTTCGGGCATAACGGGGCTTATGCTGCCCAATATGCGGTCGCTTATCACCTTTTCACGGATTATGCTGATGGTGCTGTCCAGTTTTATGGGACTTTACGGATATATCTTTGGTCTGCTGTGGATAATGAGCTATATCGTTTCGACAAACTCATTCGGTGTGCCGCTTACAGGCGGAAAATTATGGGGTGAAGACTCATTCATCAGGGCGGCATGGAGCAGAATGAAGCCGTCGGGCAGATTCATAGGAGGAAAGGAATGAAAATCAGAATACTGACATTACTGCCCCTTTTATTGATTGTAAGCGGCTGTTATGACTACAGGGAAACAGACGATATGGCGATAGTTTCTGGGCTTCATGTGGCTGAGGGAGCTGAAAAAGCCTATAAGCTCACCTTCGAGATGGTGGGCACCACAAGTGATGGGGGAACAAAGGCCACCGTCACGGCAAGGGAGGGGGACACGATAGCAGAGGCAATAGACAATGCAACCGCTCTTTCGGGCAAACGGCTGTATTTTGGACACGCTCAGGTACTTGCCATCGATTACGCTCTTGCACAGGAGGGAATAGCCGATATTCTGGACTATTTTACAAGGCAGAACGATATGCGGCTTACAATAAATGTGGTGGCGACAAAGGATATAAAGGGGGAGGATTTTTTCAAAGGTCAGGATGATGAGGTGCGCTCCTTTGTGATTGCCGATATGCTTAAAGCCAATGAAGAACGGGCAATAACCCCCGATACCCAGCTTTATACCTTTATATCAGATAGCTTTGAGCAGGGAACAGACGGCTTCATGCCGATTGTAAATATGGGAAATGATGGAAATATGAAGGTCAGTTCAGCGGCGATTTTCAAAGATGCTGTGCTGACAGGACAGCTTGACGAGGACGATACAAAGTATCTTATGATGCTTAATAATATCGGAAACAGGGGAGGATTTATCCTCGAAAGAGAGCAAGGTAAGCCTCTTTCCTTTGAGATACGAAGCCGAAAGGCGAAAATTGAGCCTCATCTTGAATGGGAAAGGCTTATCTGCGATGTGGAGCTTGAGGCTCAGCTGGGCATACTCGAGCTGACGGGAACGAGGGGGATTCTCAGCCGTGAAAAGCTTGATGAAATTGAGGCTGAACTGGGAAAATATGTATCAGAGCAGCTCGGCTCCACCCTTGACGAAATGAGCCGAAGCAATACGGCCGATGTGCTTGGCATCGAACGAAGTCTTATAAGAAAACAGCCCGAGCTGAAAGGCTTTCTGAAAGAAAACTTTCAGGGACTTTATAAAGATGCCTATTTTAATGTGACGACAAAAATAAGCATCATCGACAGCGGCAGAACGCTGAGAAAGCTTGGTGTACAATGAAAATAACAGCGGTAATTTTACTGTACGCCCTTTTCCTGACGGGCGACAGAGGTCAGGCAAGGCTGAAAATGCAGCTGTGGGTTCTTGTGCCTTTCTTTTTGATATGTCTCGCCCTTGCTCTCGGCCTTGAAGTGCCGACCATGAATGAAATCACAGGGGGATGGATGGGATGAACAAGCTGACAGCAAGGCAGATATTTTGCCTTTATACCCTCTTTATTCTGGGAAGTATATCGACAATAGGCGGCACAAATGAGGCAGGGAGAGATTATTATCTGTCCTTCCTCATTGGTGGAGCAGGCGGATTTATATTCAATACCCTTTATGTAAACATTGGGAAAAGATGGAAAATAACAAAGGCGGTTTACGCCCTTGTTACCCTCTTTGTTGCCGCTATATCCATGAGCCTTTTCACGATGTTCATATCCCAGATGACTCTTATCAATACGCCCAATATCATAATCGCCGCCTTTATAGCCTCTACTGTCTATATAATGTGCCGCGGCGGAATAAAGACATTGGCAAGGCTGAGCGGGATGATATTTCCGCTTGTCATCACCCTTATCACAGTTGCATCCCTTGGGGCAATGCAGCAGGCCGACCTGAAAAATATGCTTCCACTGATGGAAAACGGCTGGCAGACTCTGCTGGACGGCAGTTTCACATCCTTCATGTTTTACTTTGCCGAAGGCTTTTCCTGCGTGATGGTGCTGTCGGAAATGGCACAAAAAAGGGATGCCATAAAGGGCATCCTTTGGGGGACTGTGTTTGTGACAGTCTTTGTTACGGTGATTTTTATACGCAATCTTGCCGTTCTCGGCTGGCCTTTTGTCGGCTCGCTGTATTTTCCGTCTTATACTGTGGCAAGCATTGTGCAGATGGGGAAGTTTTTCCAGAGAATGGAAGTTCTTATATCCATCGTGTTCATTCTGTGCAAGCTGATGAAGATAGCATTACTGGAAGAATATGTAAAAAGAACGGTAGAGGGAATAACGGGAAAAGGCATCAGCTGCGGCATGGTGACAACTGCCGTTTTTACCCTTTCACAGGTGATTTTCGGCGGTGTGATCGATGCATTCATCTGGCTGGAAGGCTACAGATATTATCTCATCCTGCCTTGTGTAGTGCTGCCGCTTGTTGAGGGAATGCTGAGCAGAATGAGGAGAAAATCGTAGTGGCGAGTATTTATGACGTACCGCATTTGTAGGGACTGGCGTCCTCGACGGTCCGCAGTGAAAAATGAATAGTGAATAGTGAATAATTGTGGTGTGACAAAGTCACATTGGATAAGTTGACAACCCCTCCGTCACACTTCGTGTGACACATCCCCTTGCACAGGGGAGGCTTTTGTAGGGGCGAGCATTGCTCGTCCGCAATTAAAAAAGGCACCTTTACGGATGCCTTTTTTACATATTATTCGTTATAAATCTTTATTACTCCAAGCTCCTGCAGCTTGCAGATGAGGAGAACGATGACAGGAACGAGGAACATACCGCCGAAACCTGCGATACGATAGCCGAAATAGATGCACAGCAGGCTGACGAATGGATGAAGGCCGATATGCATACCGACGATTTTAGGCTCGATCATATTGCGGATGACGAGCACGACACCGTAGGTTGCAATCATACCGATAGCGTGGATGAAATCGCCTGTCACAAGGCTAAGTCGGATCGTAGCCATGTCGTTCTGTGAGCCA
>JAZUBN010000177.1:0-10110 GCA_045638565.1 Oscillospiraceae bacterium
CCCTCAAGGGGAAGGCTATGACGGGTGTTTATGCTCGCTGGGATTCGTCGTAAAGACGTTTGATTTCCTTGAAAATCTTTTCTGTGCCGTCTGTTACAGCCATTTTCTTGGCATTTGCACCCATTTCTGTCATCTTCGCCTTGTCGAGAATGATGCTCTTTACAGTTTCATACATATCCTTGCCGGAAATCTGCTTTTCAAGCACAACGACAGCGGCGCCGTTCTTTTCGATGACACGGGCATTCTTTTCCTGATGATTATCTGTTACATAAGGAGATGGAGCGATGACAGAAGGCTTGCCTGCAGCACACACTTCGGCTAAGCTGGAAGCGCCGCCGCGGCACATAATAACGTCTGCGCCCGCCATTTTTTCGCCCATATCGTAGATATATTCCATAAGGCAGACATTCTTTACCTTTTCGATATCAACGCCCTTTTCCTTGAGCATAGGAGGCATCCACTGATAAGCCTCTGCACCTGTTGCATGGATGACATTGAAGAGGTTTTCTTCCTGACAGAGCTTGATGAAATCGCACATTTTTTCATTCATATACTGAGCGCCCACAGAACCCCAGAAGGAGAGAAGAAGCGGCTTTTCATTTCCAAAAGTTTCCATTTTCACATCCTTGCCGGAAGCGTTTATAATGTCGCCTCTGATAGGAGAACCTGTGAAAACAGTCTTCTTTGCCTTAGGGATAAGCTTTTCAGTTTCACGGAAGCTGATCATAACGCTGTCCACCATCTGGGACAGATATTTTACAGCAACGCCAGGATATGCATTTACTTCAAGCATTGAGCACTTGATGCCCATTTTTGCCCCTGCATATACCATAGGGAAGCTTGCGTAGCCGCCTGTGCCGATGATGACATCAGGACGCCAGAGAGTTAAATCCTTTTTGGCAGCCTTTATAGATGCAAAGAGATTCTTGACACGCATCAGATTTGTGATGATGCCCTTTGGCGAAAGGCTTCTCTGCATACCCTTTACTTCATATGTATAAAGGTGAAAACCCTCTCTTTTGACGAGTTTTTCCTCGATTCCGCCCTTTGCGCCTGCAAAGCGGATTTCAACAGTATCGTCCAGTTCTCTGATATATTTTGCTGTGGCAAGAGCAGGATTTACATGGCCTGCTGTACCGCCGCCGGTAAATAATATCTTCATTATTTATTCCTCCGTAACCCCATCTTCACTAATGGGAGATTTTATTTTCAGACTTTTCTTCAGGTAATTGCGCCTTGAATCGCGAAATATTCAGCAATACGCCCACTTCACACATAAGCACGACAAGTGATGTGCCGCCATAGCTGAAAAACGGCAGAGAAATACCTGTAACAGGCATAATGCCGCTGACAACGAATATGTTCATAACTATCTGAAGGCCGATATGTGTTGTAATGCCTGTGGCAATAAGTGTGCCAAACTTATCGGCAGCCTTGATTGCGATGATATAGCCTCTGATGATGAAGAATGCAAAGACAATGAGCACCAGCATAGCGCCCACAAAGCCCAATTCTTCGCAGATAACCGAGAAGATAAAGTCGTTGGCAGGCTCAGGCAAAAACAGATGCTTCTGTCTGCCCTGACCAAGTCCCATACCCCAAAGTCCGCCTGACGAAATCGCCATCCACGACTGGGATGCCTGCCAGCCTGCGCCTCTGAAATCGGAGAACGGATCGAGCCAGACCTTGATACGTGTCATTGCATAGCCCTGCTTGAGTACGTATGCCGCAACACCGGCAACACCGATGCCTGCCAGACCGAACAGATAAAGCATTCTTGTGCCGCCTACAAACATCATTACAGCACAGGTCACGCTGATGATCATAATAGCCGAAAGATGCTTCTGCAAAACGAGTGAGCCTAAAAGCACGCCAAGGCATCCGAGATAGAAAAGGAAGCCCCATTTGAAGGATTTCATTCGTTTTTTGCCCATTTTACACATCATTGTGGCAAAGAATATGATGATGGCAAACTTGGCAATTTCAGAAGGCTGAAAGCCGAAAAGCCATCTTCTTGCACCCTTGACAGATGTGCCGATGAATGGTGTGAGGTACATGAGCACAAGTGTGCCTGCCGCAATAAGCGGATTGAACTTTGCGTAAAGGTGATAGTCAAAAATTGATGCTATATACAAGCCAACAAAGCCGATAACGGCATAAATGGCCTGATTTTTTACGAAATAATGAGGGTCATAATCCATGGCTTTCTTGCTGGCGGCTGTTGCATAGCCTGCCGAATAAAGCATGACAAGACCGATACCGACAAGGAGGACAACGATGAAAAGCATACTTTCATCCATTCTTGTCGGCTTTATTTTTCTTTCACGATTTTCGATGATTATTTCCTCCGATCGGAAAATTATACACCGCCGAGCTCATAAAAATATGTTTAGCGGCAGTCGGAAACTACATACCGAAGTATGTGATGATGGATGCAATAAGTGTAACAAGGCTGAAAACAAGACCGATTTTCTGTTCGCTCCAGCCGCACATTTCAAAATGATGATGGATAGGTGTCATCTTGAAGAAACGCTTGCCGCCTGTTGCCTTGAAGTATGCCACCTGAATGATAACCGAAGTTGTTTCGATAACGTAGATGATACCTACAGTTACGATTGCGAAAGGCGCATTGATGGCAAAAGCCATACCTGCAACTGCGCCGCCAAGGAAGAGAGAGCCTGTATCGCCCATGAATACTCGCGCAGGGAACTTATTGTAAAGATAGAATGCAAGAAGACCGCCGAGAAGAGCGAATACAAAGCGGAGAGGCACAACAATCCCTGCCTTTGCGCTTACTGTGTAGACTGCAATAAAGAAGAGGGACACAACCATTGTGACCGATGTTGCAAGACCGTCGATGCCGTCTGTGAGGTTTACTGCGTTTACGATGGCTACGATGGCGAAAACTGCAAAGCAGAGGTAAAGAATCCAGTTTACAGCGATATTTATCTTAAGGAATGGGATGAAAATTTCTGGTTCGATATAGCCGAGGTTGCGCATTACTGTGATGAAAATTGCAGACGCACCGATCTGAAGGAGAAGCTTCTGAATAGCTGTAAGACCTTCGTTCTGCTTCTTTCTGATTTTTGCCATATCGTCGATAGCGCCGATGATGCCGTATACGAGAGCGAGAGCCGCAACGATAAAGTCGGCGGAAGTGAAGCTGAAATCACCGTTTACAAGCATAGCAACGACAATCGCAACGAAGATGGAAATAATGAAAATCCAACCGCCCATTGTAGGTGTATACTGCTTGGACATATGCCATGTTGGTCCGTCTTCAAGGATTTTCTGACCGAATTTCATCTGCTGAAGCTTTCTGATAATCGGCTTTGCGATAATGTATGCAACAATAAACGATATTGCGAATGACAAGATTAAATTTCCCATAATTTTCCATTCCTTTTCTTTATGTTTTGTGTTTATACCATATATTTTTTCACGATGTCACGCTCATTGAAATACGTGCGGACACCGTTTGTTTCGTTATAAAGTTCATGCCCTTTGCCCAGAAGCATGATAAGGTCGCCCTTTTGGGCATTTTCAAGGGCATATTTTATTGCCGCCTCCCTGTCCAGCACCATATCCACATCGGCATCGGTTTCCCTTATGCCTCCTATGATGTCATAGGCGATGGCAAGAGACTTTTCACTGCGTGAATTATCCGAAGTGATAATCACCTTATCGGAATATCCGGCAGCTATTTTGCCCATAAGAGGGCGCTTGGTTTTATCACGGTCTCCGCCGCATCCGAAAACTGTCACTATCCTGCCCTTTGCCATATTTTTCGCCATGGAAAGCACCGATTTCATTCCATCGGGTGTATGGGCAAAGTCTATCATCACATCGAATGGCTTATCAAGCGGCAGGTATTCACACCTGCCCATTACAGGCTCAAGTGATGCGAGAGCGGGGATTATATCCTCCATAGTCAGTCCCATATTCAGCGCGGCTGAAATTGCCGCCATACTGTTATAAACGGTAAACTCTCCCGGTATCGGGACCGATATGTGACACTTTTCACCACGGAAAATTACATCAAAATCGGTATTTCTGCCGTTATAGCTGATATTCTTGGCAAATATGTCGGCATTTTTATTCTTTATCGAATATGTAAACGCCTTTATTCCCTTGAAATTTTCATCATCGGCATTTATAATGGAAAGCTCCGATATATCGGAAAGGCTGAGCTTGGCTTTGCGGTAATTTTCAAAGGTGATGTGATAGTCGAGATGGTCGTGGGTGAGATTTGTGAAAATCCCAAGATTATATGTTATTCCCTGCACCCTGTGCTGATCGAGAGCGTGTGACGAAACCTCCATCACACAGTGGGTACATCCATTATTTACCATTTCCCTCATCATACGATAAATCTCGTAAGACTGGGGTGTGGTGTTTTTCGAAGGGATAATTTTATCCCCGATAATGTTTTTATTGGTACCGATAAGACCGACCGTCTTACCGAATTTCTGCGTCAGAATGTGATGCAGAAAATGCGTGGTGCTTGTTTTGCCGTTAGTACCTGTAACGCCTGTTATATGAAGCTTTTCATCGGGCCTGCCGAAATAATTTTTCGACATTTCAGCCAGCGCCTTACGGCTGTCTTCCACCTGAATGAAGGGAAAGGCGGCATCATCGGGCGGCCGCTGACAGATTACAGCGACCGCACCTTTTGCCATAGCTTCATTTATGTATGAGTGTCCATCTGCAGTACCACCCGAAATGGCCACGTAAACATCGTTTTTTTCGATTTCCTTCGAATTATATTTTATATCCTTTATTTCAATATTGAGGTCGGCGTTGCACTTCAATATTTTTACACTTCCCAGCATTTCAACGAGTTTCATAAAGAACACCTCATTTCGCTTTGGTAAGGATATTTGGTTGGTTTTAAATTGCATTCACGAATGCACAGCGGGACGTCGAGGGCACCGTCCCCTACTTATGAACAACCCCTCCACCGCTTATGCGGTCCCCCTCCCCTTACACATGGGAGGCTATTAATGGGTGCTAAGTTGCGGCATTCTGGCTCTTGTCGGAAAGCTCAATAATGATAGTTGAGCCATATTCCACCTGCGACAGTGATGCCACACTCTGCCCGCGGACAACATGGTTCTTGTTAGGAACAATGCCGCCTGTGCTGATGTAAAGACCGCTGTCTTCAAGAGTCTTTTTAGCCATTGCATAGCTGTAACCCGTAAGATCAGGCACTGTGACCATTCTGTCCGGCTTGGCTTCGCCCATATAGAGAACGATTTCTGTAACCGGCGGAACGGCAGAGCCTGCAAACGGCATCTGGTCTGTGACAGTTTCACCTTCGCCCACAATGCGGTATGAGAAGCCTGCATTTGCAAGTTCGGCCGCTGCCTCAGCCTCTGTAAGACCTGTAAGCTCAGGCACATTCGTATCCTTCGCCTTCAGTTCTTCTTCTGTATAGATAGGCTCTACCTCAAGATAAGGCAGAGTTTCTTCGATGATTTTACGAACGACAGGAGCCGCCTGAACACCACCCGAAATAGGATATGTCTGTGGCTCGTCGAGAATTACAATAACTGCGATTTTCGGATCGTCGACAGGGGCAACGGCAACAAAGGAGGTGATATATTCAAGCTCACCTGTCTGCGCCTGCTGCAGCTTCTTTTCAGAAGTACCTGTCTTGCCGCCCACACGGAAGCCAGGAACATAGGCATTCTTACCGGTACCGTTGGCAACAACGCCTTCGAGTATCTTCATAAGTCTTTCCGATGTCTGCTCGGAAACCACCTGACGAAGCGGCTCTCTTTCAAAGTTTTCAACGATATTGCCAGCTGCATCGCGTACTTCCTTTACAAGATGCGGCTGCATAAGATATCCGTCGTTGGCAACTGCCGAAACGGCTGCGAGAAGCTGAATCGGTGTGATCTGGAAGCCCTGACCGAAGCTGGAAACAGCAAGGTCGACTTCTGTCATCTTATTTACATTATAATAGATACCCGATTCTTCGCCCGATACATCGATGCCGGTCTTTTCTGTCAGACCGAAGGCTTCAAAGTATCTTGAGAACTGCTTTACGCCTAAAGTTTTGCCGATTGTGATAAATGCAGGGTTGCATGAATTTTCAACGGCCTGCGCAAAGGTCTGCACGCCGTGTCCTTCATGCTTCCAGCACTTGATAGGCTTGCTCCAGCCGGGAACCATAATGGAGCCTGTGCAGTTGAAGGTCCAGCCGTCAGGGATGGTCTTTTCCTCAAGAGCCATAGCGGCTGTGATGATCTTGAAGGTGGAACCAGGGTTATATGAGTCGGAAACGATCTTGTTTCTCCACTGGCTCTGCAATTCCTTCTTGAACTGAGTTTCTCTTTCCTCTCCCTCGAGGGTATCAAGATATGCAAGAGTCTTTTCCGAGCCGATTTCAAACGGCTGGTTAGGGTCATACTCAGGATAGGATGCCATAGCGAGAATACCGCCCGTTTCAACATCCATAACGATACTTGCAGCATATTTGTTTACGCTGTTCTGCTCGTAAGCTTCCCTGAGATTCTGCTCAACATAATGCTGAATAACTTCGTCGATAGTCAGCACAACATTATAGCCGTCGATGGCATCAACGTATGTTTCGTATGAGAAAGGCATTTCATCGCCGTTTACGTTTGTAGCTGTTACAACACGGCCCGGTGTGCCTTCCATATATTTTCCGTAAAGGGCTTCAATGCCGTCAAGCCCCTGCTGATCCGAGCCGACAAAGCCGATGATATGGGAAGCAAAGCTTCCGAATGGGTAATATCTTGTCGAGTCTGGGATGAGATAGATAGCAGTCGTATCAATTTCATCGATGAACTCACGAATCTGGTCTGCCTTTTCCTTTTCAACGCCCTTTTTCAGAACGGCATAGGTTGTCTTGGAGCGAGCCTTTTCAAGGACGGTATCATAGTCCATTTCAAGGATTGCTGAGATTTTTTCAGCAATAGCTTTCGCCTCTTCATCGCTCTCTATTTTAACCGCCTCAAGTGTCACCATTTCGGTGCTTGCCGACATGGCAAGAGGCTTCATATTTGTATCATAAATGCTTCCGCGCGCCGGGGTTATAGTCTTGTCTCTCGTCTGCTGTGTCTTTGCCTTTGCCGAATATGTATCATAGGCTGTCACCTGAAGATAATACAATCTGAGGGCTATTGCTGTGAAAGCAACCGTGACAAAAAGCACCATAAATACGATAAGACGCACGTAAAGCTTGGAATCTGCTCTTTTATTCACTTTTTCTCCTTTTCCCTAAAAATCTGCAAAAGAGCAAGAAAATACTTTCTTGCTCCTTGATTCATTAAATATATATGCAGGGACTAATTAAGATATTCAACTACGATGTTAAGACCTCTGATGGCATTCTGAACTATCTGCGGAACTTCTTCATCTGCATTTGCTGTAGAAAGCTTGTCAGGGCTCTGAAGCTCAAGATAGCATATCTGGCTCTTGTCCATCTTGATCATACCGAGATCATTCTTCGCCTTGTTTTCAATTTCTTCAAGGTTAAAAATCTGCTCCTGCTTTGCTTCCAGTGTCTTTTCCATATCAACAAGCTGTGTGAGCTCGTCCTTAAGACGGGAGTTTTCTGTTGCAAGCTGGGAAAGCTCTACATAATTGGATACAATGAACATCAGAACGGCAAATACGCACAATCCGACGACAAAATATTCAATTTTTGCAAGAGTGCTCATCTGCTTTTCTTTTCTGTTGTTACGAACTGATCTTTCCATTATTACTCCTTATAATTTTTCCGCTACCCTTAGTTTTGCGCTTCGTGCGCGTGGATTTTCCTCAACCTCTTCCTTGCAGGCTGTCACTACCTTTTTTGTAATGACCTTTACTGTCGGCACTTTGCCGCAGACGCAGACAGGGAAGTTCTTAGGGCAGGTGCAAGGATTTGCTTCTTCCTGGAACTTGAGCTTGACTATTCTGTCTTCCAGCGAATGGAAGCTCATAATAGCGATTCTGCCTTCCGGATTGAGGATTTCTATACCGTGTTTTACAGCTTCTTCAACAGAAGAAAGCTCGTCGTTTACTTCGATTCTTATAGCCTGGAACACACGCTTGGCAGGATGCTGCTTTTCCTTTTTTGCAGCTGCCGGCATAGCCTGCTTGATGATATCAACAAGCTCGAGTGTTGTTTCGATGTTTTTGTTTTCTCTGTGTCTTGCGATGTTTTCTGCAATTCGCTTTGAATAGCGTTCTTCGCCGTATTCAAAGAATATTCTTGTAAGTTCTTCCACAGGATATGTATTGACGACTTCATAGGCTGATTTAGCCTGTGTCTTATCCATTCTCATATCGAGTGGCGCATCTGCCATATATGAAAAGCCGCGTTCGGCATTATCAAGCTGATAGGATGAAACGCCAAGGTCAAACAGAATGCCGTCCACACCTGTGACACCGATTTCAAGAAGCTTGTCCTTCATATATGCAAAATTGCTTTTTATAAATGTAATCTTATCCTTATGGGAGCTCAGTCTTTCCCCTGCAGCCTTGAGAGCATCGTCATCTCTGTCAAAGCAGTAAAGATGACCTGTTGTAAGTCTCTCTGCGATAAGGAGAGAATGTCCGCCGCCGCCTGTTGTGGCATCTACATACTTTCCGTCAGGCTTGATATTGAGGCCTTCCATACATTCGTCAGGCATAATAGAAACATGTTTGAATTCCATTTAGATACCAAGCTCCTCCATGCTCTTGAGAACATCTTCTTCGTCGATGGACTCATTGTACTGACGCCATTTTTCAGCATCCCAGATTTCAGCCTTGTCGACGATACCGATTACGACGACAGCCTTTGTGATGCCTGCAAACTCACGAAGCACCTGTGGGATGACAACTCTGCCCTGGCTGTCCGGCTCACAATCCATGGCATTTGAGAAGAAATAACGCTGGAGGCTTCTTGCCTTGGAAGAAGGAAGAGCAGCGATTTTTTCTTCCATGATAGCCCAGTTTTTCTGAGAATAGAGGGAAAGGCAGCCGTCAAGACCTTTTGTCATAACGAAGTTATCGCCCAGTTCATCACGCAGCTTTGTAGGGATAAAAAGGCGCCCCTTGGCGTCTACGTTATGTTCGTATGTACCTTTCATTCCTACACCCCTTTCTGCGTAATTTTTCTACTTACGGGCATTTACTTCCACTTAGTGCCACTTATGTACTTATAATTATAATAGCAAGTGAGAAAAAATGCAAGTGTTTTTTTAACTTTTTGCTATTATTTTTCCGACAAATTTTGTAAATTTTTCGCATTTTTGAAGATATTTCAGTACATTTGTTCTATGTTTTCTCTGTGCATCTCTGATTACAGTATGTTTTATAATTTTACATCTAATGTATACTTTTATCGTATATTTTATACAGAGCGTGATATAATCGGGACATCAGGAAGAAAACAGCGCCCGATGGGTAATCCATCGGGCGTTGTTTAGAATATAAACGGCATACTGTATAGTCTCAGTTCATCGGCATAGATGACGCTCATCGCCAGCTCGCCATAGGCATTCTGCCTGAATTCCTTCGGGATTTCATTTCTCGGAACATAAAACGGAACAGGAAAGCTGTTGAAAAGATTTGCATTGAAAGGCATAGCTCTGTGGATCATTACTTCCCCTCCTCTATCATATCATGCAGGGCTTTCAGGGCATCTTTAAGGCTGCCTACATGGTCTATAAGCCCGATATCGACAGCCTGATCGCCGCTGACTATCGAGCCGATATCGTTGAGAAGCTGTCCGTTTGTCGTCATAAGCCGCTTCATAGTATCGGACTGAATATGGGAATTATTGGTAACAAAGCTTATGATTCTCTCCTCGATTTTTTCGAAATAAGTCATGGTCTGCGGCACGCCTAAAATAAGTCCGTTCACCCTGACAGGGTGGAGAGTCATTGT
Source organism: Oscillospiraceae bacterium (assembly GCA_045638565.1). Lineage (GTDB taxonomy): Bacteria > Bacillota > Clostridia > Oscillospirales > Butyricicoccaceae > SIG471. Next base: position 9,889 of record JAZUBN010000177.1, read on the forward strand.
AGCTGTCGGCGTGATAAAACTCTTTTTTGTCGATACGGCAAGAGGCACGCCGATGGAATGACCGCCGCCTAAAACGAGAGAAACTGTCGGCTTGCTCATCCCTGCGATCATCTCAGCAATGGCGAGACCTGCCTCCACATCTCCCCCGACAGTATTGAGCAGCACAAGCACGCCATCAATGTCCTCGCTCTCCTCCACCGCGGCAATGCTCGGGATGATATG
>JAZUBN010000178.1:0-4709 GCA_045638565.1 Oscillospiraceae bacterium
CTCCGTCATCGCAAAGCGATGCCACCTCCCTCGTCTGAGGGAGGCAAAAAAGCGGGAAGGCACAGAGACCCTCCCCTACAATAAAATGCAAAAGAAAAAGCCACTCTTTCGAGTGGCTTTTGTTTTCTTTGCAGTTAAAGAAGAATTATTCAGCGTCTGCAACTTCTTCTGCTGGAGCTTCAACAGCTTCGAGAAGAGCGCGGATGGAGAGGGAGATCTTCTTGTTTTCCATGTCGATTTCTGTGATCTTAGCGTCGATCTTCTGGCCAATCTTGAGAACTTCTTCTGGCTTGCCGATACGCTTGTCAGCGATCTGAGAAATGTGGATGAGACCGTCAACGCCTGGCATTACTTCTGCGAATGCGCCGAATGGCATGAACTTTACGATTTCAACGTTAGCAACATCGCCTGCTACATACTTTTCAACGAACTTTGTCCATGGGTTTTCGGATGCGAGTCTGTAGCCGAGGGAGATCTTCTTCTTGTCAGCGTCGAGAGCGATAACGAATACGTTAACCTTCTGGCCGATTGTGAGAACTTCGGATGGGTGCTTGATGTGGTTCCAGGAAAGTTCGGAAATGTGAACCATACCGTCTACGCCGCCGATATCAACGAATGCGCCGTAAGATGTGAAGGACTTAACTGTACCTTCGTACTGGTTGCCAACAGCGATGTCTGCCCATACCTTAGCTTCAGCTTCCTTGCGAGCGTTAACCTGGAGAGCACGGATAGAACCAACAACTCTTCTCTTAGCGCGGTTAACTTCTGTGATAAGGATCTGGTGCTTTGTCTTCATCATGGAATCAAAAGCTGCGTCCTTTGCAAGACCTGTCTGGGATGCTGGGATGAATACACGAACGCCGAGAACGGAAGCAACTACGCCGCCCTTGTTCATGTCAACGATAACGCCGTCAACTGGTGTCTTTTCTTCACATGCCTTTTCAACAACTTCCCAGTTCTTCTGAGAGTCGAGTCTCTTCTTGGAGAGCATGATTGTGCCTTCTACGTCGTTTACGCGAACTACGAAGCATTCGATTTCCATGCCGATCTTGATGTTTTCTTCAACATTGAATGTTGGGTCATCAGAGAGTTCGCTCATTGGGATGTAACCATCCTGCTTTACACCGAGATCAACGTGGATGTCTGTAGGCTTGATCTGAGTTACAGTACCTGTTACCTTATCTCCTGTATGTAAAGTTTTGAGGGATTTCTCCAAGAGTTCTGCGAAGTTTTCTTCTTTTGCTACGATGCGATTTTCCATCTTTCTATTTACCTCCTTGATGATCAAATCGGGAGTGCTGGCTCCGGCTGTAAGGAATACTCCTTTGTCAGGATCGATCTTAGTTATGTCAAGCCCCTTCGAGTTCTCTATGAATTGAACATTATCCGAATATTCTGAAGCTATCTCATAAAGCTTTCTCGAATTGCTGCTTGCCTTGTCGCCTATGATTACTACACTTCCGTATTTGTCTGCGTACTCTCTGACTTCGTTCTGACGGTCAGAGGTCGCCATACATATTGTATCAAAAAAATTTGCATTTGTAAAACAATTTTTTAAATTTTTTTGAAAATTTACAAAAAGTTTTTTATTTAAGGTTGTCTGCGCAACTACAGAAACAGGTGAATCCGAATATTTTTCAAGCAATTCTCGGAGTTCTTCTTCATTTTCTGCAACAAATCCAACTTTTGCGCGACTTTTTATCCCCAGGACTTCCGGGTGTATTTTACTGCCTACAATTATGACAATTCTGCCATTCATACTCTCATTTTCCACAATTCTGTGAATTTTAAGCACATTCGGGCAGGTGGCATCATAAATTTTACAGCCCTTTGCCTTGAGAAGCTCCTCCTCTTCCTTTGTGATTCCGTGTGCTCTGACAAGCACAGCAGAGCCGTCCGGCACTTCGGAGGCATTTTCACAAGGGATGATTCCGCGGGACTTCTGGTCCTCAATTACGAATTTATTATGGATGATAGGTCCTGCTGTATACACAGGCTGATGCTCGAGAGCCTTATTTTCTGCCATTTCAACTGCACGTCTTACGCCGTAGCAGAAGCCTGCATATTTGCCGACCTTAATATTTTCCTTCAAGTCCATAGATGATCTCCATCATTTCATTGGCTTTTGCTGTTACAAGCTCGCCATCTCGGGAATTGCCTTCAATATAATAAGGCTGACCGAAAATGACCTTGGATTTTCTGAACAGCTTTTTGCCCTTTGTTATGTAAACAGGCTGGACAGGGCTCTTTGTCTTGAGAGCAAAAAGAGCTGCGCCGTTTTTGGCTTCGATAGCTTCTTCACCCTTGACACGTGTGCCCTCAGGGAAGATTACAAGGCGCTTTTCATCCTTGAGTGTGCCGAGGCACTTCTTGACAGCACCGATATCGTTATTGCCTCTGTCGACAGCGAAGCCGCCCATCTTTTCGATAAACCATCCCATAGGCTTCCACTTGAAAAGTTCCTTCTTGCCGATGATGCCAACCTTGCCGTCCCATGGCATAGAAAGAAGCACCATGATGATATCGGCATTGGAGCTGTGGTTGCCTGCAACTACAACTCGTCCTTCAGGAAGATTTTCCGCACCGTATGTTTTGAACGGGAAGAAAAGTCTGAAGGGAAGATTGATAAGTCTTAATACGTTTTTATAAAACATCCTTTGTTTTCTCCATAATTATATTTTTAAGCAGAGCATAAGATTCCTCAAGACCGAGATCGCTTGTATCTGCGTGTACAGAATCTTCGGCAGGCTTGAGAGGAGCGACATCGCGGTTCATATCCGCATAGTCACGCTGTTCCATCTGCTTATATGTTTCCTCATAAGTTACCTTTTCGCCCTTGGCAATAAGTTCATCATAACGGCGCTGAGCTCTCTTTTCAAGGCTTGCCACAAGGAAAATCTTGACTGTTGCATCAGGAAGAACCACTGTGCCGATATCTCTGCCATCCATGATGATATTGTTTGTCTTACCCATATTGCGCTGGAGTTCGAGAAGATGAGCACGCACCTCAGGAATAGCCGAGCATTTTGAAGCATACTTGCCCACTTCTTCCGTTCTGATAAGACCGGAAACATCCTCATTATTGAGATATACGTGCTGAGTGCCATTTTCATAGCCGATAGTGACTATGATTTCAGGAAGTTCTTTGATTATTGTTTCCTTATCTTCAAGATTTATACCCTTGCGCATAATATAAAGACCGACAGCGCGGTACATTGCGCCTGTGTCCACATATACATAGCCAAGCTCAGAAGCAAGGCGCTTTGCCATTGTGCTCTTGCCTGCGCCGCTTGGTCCGTCTATTGCAACGCTGATGTATTTCATATTTTATCCCCTTTTTAGTATCTTCTTATGCTAAAGGCTTCCCCTCGAGGGGAAGCTGGCTTGCGAAGCAAGACTGATGAGGTGGTGACGAAGTCATATTAATTAAACGGATGCAAAGCATCCTACACCTCATCCACCACTAACGTGGTCCCCCTTCCCCTCAAGGGGAAGGCTTTTGATTTATTTTACCATTCCTGTGCCATACCTGCGGCATAGGCTGTCGACCATGCAATCTGCAGATTGAAACCGCCTGTATAGGCATCCACATCGATGATTTCGCCTGCGAAATAAAGACCGCCCACCAGCTTGGATTCCATAGTTTTAGGGCTGATTTCCTTGACAGAAATGCCGCCCTTTGTCACAACAGCTTCGTTATATCCACCTGTGCCGACGATATCGAATGTGAGGTTTTTAAGCAGCTTTACAAGGCCTTCGCGTTCCTTTTTTGTGATTTCGTTTACCTTTTTTGTCGGCTCGATGCCCGAAAGCTCGACGATGACAGGAATCATCTTGCTTGGCAGAAGATTTCTGATACTGTTGACGAAATCGCGGTTGATATTTTCTTCAAAATCACGGAGGATTCGCTTGTCCAGAGTTGCTTCATCGAGAGCAGGCTTAAGGTCGATTGTAATCGTGCTTGGCTTTTCCCTGTCGTAATGAGCCGACATACTGAGAATCACCGGACCGCTGACGCCCTTTTCTGTAAAGAGCATTTCGCCGAAATCATCGTAGATTTTCTTGCCGTTCTGTGTCATTGTAGCCTTGATATTGCGGAGTGAAAGCCCTTCAAGGCGCTTTGGAATATCGCCGTCGAGAGTGAGGGAGACGAGAGATGGTGTACACTGTGTCACAGTATGTCCGAGGCTTCTCGCCATGCCGAAGCCATCGCCCGATGAGCCTGTCTTAGGATAGGAAAGACCGCCTGTTGCTAAAATTACTCTGTCACATTCGAGGGTAAGTCTGTCAGCGCGGACAGCCTTGACATAGCCGTCTTCCGTGATGATTTCACTTGCTCTGCACTGTCTTATCTTGATGCCGAGGCGTTTCATTTCACGCTGGAGCGCCTCTGTGATATCCTTTGCTCTGTCGGAAACAGGGAAAACTCTGTTGCCGCGCTCGGTTTTAAGCGGCACACCAAGCTCTTCAAAAAACTCCATAACATCCTGTGGCGTGAAGTTTGAATATGCCGAATAAAGGAAGCGTCCGTTTGTAACTGTATTTTTCATCAGGGTGTCAAGGTCGCAGTTGTTTGTAACATTACAGCGCCCCTTGCCTGTAATATTGAGCTTGATGCCCATAAACTTGTTGCGCTCAAGGAGCGTAACTTCGTTGTATTCAAATTTTGCCGCGGTTATGGCAGCCATCATACCGGCCGCACCGCCGCC
>JAZUBN010000179.1:0-8175 GCA_045638565.1 Oscillospiraceae bacterium
CCGAAAATGCCGCTGACGTCTGGGGAGGGGAATATCCGTATCTTGTCAGCACACAAAGCTGGGGCGGGGAGGATTCGCCAAGGTTTTATGATGAAGTGCGTATATCATCGACAGACCTCATAAAGAAGATAACTGCCGCCACCGATAAGAAATTCGAACTGAAGGACGGCTACTGGATAGGCGATGTTGAGCGAAGCGAGGCGGGCGGAGTGAATACAATAGTCATAGGCGGTGAGACCTTCAAGGGCACCGAGATACGCAGTATTTTCGGTCTTAATTCCACAAAGTTTACCATTACATACGATGACGGGGATTTTGTATTTGCCACAGAGGGATATGGTCACAGAGTGGGAATGAGCCAGTATGGAGCAAAGGCTATGGCGCTTGACGGCAAAAAATACAGGGAAATCCTAACCCATTATTATACAGATACCCAAATTGCAAAAATGCAATAATTTCTGTATAAGTTTTATCATCTGCGGGCAAAATGATAGCAGAGGTGATAAAACGTATGGAAAATAAAAACAGCAATGAAAAATTCTACAATTTCATCGAGGGAAAGGGGTTTTACATAACCCTTGCCGTGTGCCTTTGCATAATTGGCGTGTCAGGTTATGTATTGTTTTTTGCACCCTCGGCTGAGCCTGTATATGAGGTGGAAATCCCGCCTGTCACAGAGAATACCCAGCCTGCAGGGGCGGATATCCCCGATATCAGCGTTGATATCAAAGAAGAGCCGACATCTGCTGCAAAAGAAGAGAAGCCTGTTTCTGCTCCGGTAAAGGTGGCTGAAAAGCCTGTGCAGACCGAAGCGCCTGAAGAGCCCGATGTATATATTCCTCCTGTAATCGGCAAGGTGTCACGCAGTTTCTCCATGGGCGAGCTGGTGTATGATAAGACGATGGGCGACTACCGCACCCATAACGGCATCGATATCGAGTGTGAAACGGGCGTGCAGGTAGCCTGCTTCGGCAATGGCACAGTGGAGAAGGTCTATAACGATGAATTGTACGGCAACTGTGTTGTGATAAGCCATAAGGATGGCGTTGTCAGCGTTTATAAGGGTCTGGACAGAGGCATTACTCTGACAGAGGGTGCACAGATAAAGGCAGGCGATGTAATCGGCGCCTGCGGAAATACCAACATTACAGAGAGCGAAGAAGGGCCTCATATCCATTTTGAAGTCATGAAAAACGGGGAATATATCGACCCTCTCTCCATGATGGAATAGCATAAAAAAGCTGTCCGAAAGGGCGGCTTTTTCTATTTTTGCCCTTGATAAATGCTGTCCTTTGCGATATAATTTAGGGTAAGAGAATAAAGAGCAAAATCCAAAGGAGAAATTATTATGGACATGAATATTGCAGGCAGAGGCAATCTTTTCCCTGGCTCATACAAGAATATCAGAATCAGCGGCAGAGCCAAGGCAACAGGCGCTGTGAAATGCGAAGGTCTTGAAGTTTCCGGCAAGTTTGAAGCGATTGGTCTTAATTGCAGCGGCATGATGAAGATTTCCGGCTCGTCCTATTTTGAAGGTGATGTAAAGACAGAAAAGGCAGACGTTTCCGGCTCTGTAAAGTGCGAAAAGACGGCTGAAATCGCAGAAGCGACTATCATGGGCAGCCTCAGCTGTGAAAATATCAGCGGCGGCAATATTTCTGTAAGAGGCAGTATCAAGAGCGAAAAGGATATCATTGTAAAGAATATTTTCGTACGCGGTCTTATTAACTGCGGCGGCACACTTGAAGCTGACGATATCGAAATCCGTTTTGAAACAGGTTCACAGCTTGCTCTCGGCGGCATCAAGGGCGGCAACATCGTTATCTCTCCTGAATATGTGCCTGCAAATATTACAGACAGAAGCGAAGCAGGTATCATCACAGTAAACGGCACTGTTGAAGGCGATGAAATATACCTCGAAAATGTAGTTGCTGATGTGGTAAAGGGCAAGAAGGTCACAATCGGCGAAGGCTGCAAAATCGGCAAGGTCGAAGAAAGATAAAACTGAACAGAGGCAGATTAAATATACGGAGTGCGTCCTACACCTCATCCGTCAGCTTTGCTGACACCTTCCCAAACGGGGTCCCCGACAAGCCTGCTTGTTGGGGTGTGAATCAAGGGGAAGGCTTAATATAACAAAAAAGCTACCCAAACGGGTAGCTTTTTCTTATGCTTATTTAATTAAATCACCAAATTAGTTGACCATGATCTTAGTCCACATTTCGTCGTAGACCTTTGCCATTTCGCCTAAATCCTTATAGATGAAGCACTTTTCGATTGTTTCTGCATCAGGATATGTGTGGAGTGTTTCTTCGTCGAGAGAATCCCATACTTCCTGATGTGGTGTGTTGTAGCAGATGTAATCGCGGTTGATTTCGCAGATTTCCTTTTCGCACATGAAGTTGATGAACTTTTCAGCAAGTTCCTTCTGCTGGGAATCCTTGAGGATACACATATTGTCAAACCAGAGGTTTGTGCCTTCTTCAGGAAGAACGTAAACGAGGTCTTCGTTTTCCATAAGGATGTTTGCAGCGTCGCCCGAATAGATAACTGCCATAGCAGCTTCGCCTGCGATCATCTTGTCCTTAACTTCGTCGCCTGTGTAAGCGAGAATGAGAGGCTTCTGTTCGATAAGCTTTGCCTGAGCTGCTTCGATGTCAGCCTGTTCTCTTGTGTTAGGGTCAAGACCGAGAGTCATAAGCGCAACAGCCATAGAGTCACGGACGCTGTTCATCATAAAAATCTGCCCTTCGTACTGTGGATCCCAAAGGTCGCTCCAGCTTGTGATTTCGCCATTAACCATTGTCTTGTTGTATACGATACCAACTGTACCCCACATATAAGGAACAGAATACTTGTTGCCGTGGTCAAAATCTCTGTCGAGAACATACTCGGAGAGGTTTTTCATATTAGGGATATTTTCATGGTTGAGCTCAGCAAGGAGGCCTTCGCTGATCATTCTTTCGATCATATATTCGGAAGGAATAACAACGTCATATTCGCCGCCAGCCTTTGTGATCTTTGTGTACATATCTTCATTCTGGTCAAACATCTCATAGTTTACCTTGCAGCCGAATTCTTCTTCGAACTGTTCGATAACACCTTCACCAATATAATCGCCCCAGTTGTAAACAGTAAGAGTCGGAACATCTTCCGAGGAACAACCTGCAAGAGAGAAAAGCATTGCAGTGATGAGTGTAAGAGCAAAGATTTTTTTCAATTCAGTAATTCTCCTTTGTAAGTTTAGAATAGTTTTGTAATATTTCAGCGACCGCAGAGATGCTGACAGCCGCTTGATTCTGATGATTGCTTAACGATCACGTTTCTTTTCGGCGTTGCTTGAACGTACGTTGACAATGATGAGAAGTGTCATAACAACGAGGAACATGATAGCCGAAAGAGCGTTGATTTCAGGCTTGATGCCGCGCTTTGCCATTGTATAGATTTCGATGGAAAGTGTGGAAACACCACTGCCTGTTGTAAAGAAGGAAATAACGAAGTCGTCGATGGACATTGTGAAAGCCAGGATTGCGCCTGTTACGATACCAGGGGAAATCTCAGGGATGATAACGCTGAAGAAGGCACGAAGTGGTGTTGCGCCAAGGTCGATAGCCGCTTCATATGCGTTTTTGTCCAGCTGACGAAGCTTTGGCATAACAGACAAAATTACGTATGGAATATTGAATGTTATGTGAGCCAGAAGGATTGTGATATAGCCCAGATCCATTCTCAGGAATGTGAAGAGAAGGAGGAGGGAGATACCTGTTACGATGTCGGCATTGAGCATCGGAATGTTGGAAACGCTTGTGAGAAGCGCTCTTGTACGGCGCTTGGAATAGTAAATACCGACAGCCGCCGCTGTACCGATGACAACCGAAACTGCAGCAGAAATAACTGCAATCGTAAGTGTTGTGACGAGAGCCTGCATGATATCGCTGTTGGAGAACAGCTCAGCATACCACTTGAGGGAGAATCCGCCCCATGTACCTCTCGATTTGGAGGCATTGAAGGAGTAGATGATAAGCACTGCGATAGGCGCGTAAAGGAACACGAATATCAGGCAGGAATAGATGATATCGAGAAGGGAGAGTTTCTTTTTCATTAGAGAAGCACACCTCCCGAACCATCGTTATTGTCCTCGTAACGCTGCATGATCTGCATAGCGCCGAGAATGAGCACCATAAGCACAACGCTCATTGCCGAACCGAAGCCCCAGTCGCCTGTAACCTTGAACTGATTTTCGATAAGGTCGCCGATGAGGGCATTCTGGCCGCCGCCGAGAAGCTTGGAGATAACGAATGTTGTAACAGCCGGCATAAATGTCATAGAGATGCCGGAGATAACGCCAGGAATACTGAGAGGGAAGATGACCTTGCGGAATGTTACACCGCTGTCACCGCCCAGGTCAGCCGAAGCTTCCAGAACGCTCTTGTCGATCTTTACGAGAACATTGTAGATAGGGAGAATCATAAACGGCAGGAAGTTATATACGTTGCCGAGGATAACTGCGCCCTGTGTATACATAATGTCCCATGTAGGAAGACCGAGATTTGTAAGGAATGTGTTGATGATGCCTGTTCTTTCCAGAAGAGTCATCCATGCGTATGTACGGAGAAGGAAGTTCATCCACATAGGCAGAACGAAAAGGAAGGAAAGAATACCGCGGAGACGGCTTGGCAGTCTGGAAAGGATATATGCCATAGGGTATCCGAGGAGGAGGCAGATGATTGTACTGATGGCAGCAAGATAAATCGAGCGCCACAAAACTTTCAGGTATGTAGGATCGGAGAAATTGAAGAAACGTGTGAAGTTCTCCATAGTAAACTCACCGCCTGCACCCTGGAAGGAGTACATGAAAATGAGAATAATCGGTGCTACGATAAAAATGCCGGAATATACGGCAAAAGGCAGCGCCGCAATACGGAATTTTTTCAATTTAGTTTTCCTCCGGTTGCGATTTCTTCATGATATGAATGTCGAATGGCTCAACTTCAAGGCCGACGAATGTGCCCACAACTTCTGGGATTGTGGAGTGTACCAGATATGTGATATCACCCGACTTGACGTGCATTTCGTAATGAACGCCCTTGAAAACGATGTTTTCGACAATGCCGCAGATGATTTCTTCACGTGGCATTACCATTCTGAAATCTTCCGGTCTTATGACGACGTCAACAGGCTCGTTCTTGGCAAAGCCGCAGTCTGTGCAGTCGAATGTCTTGCCGCCGAATGTGCAGACATAGTCTTCGTTCATAATACCGTCAACAATATTGCTTTCGCCGATAAAGTCGGCAACGAAAGCGTTTACAGGTTCGTTATAGATGCCGATAGGTGTGCCTATCTGCTGGATCTTGCCGCCCTTCATAACAACGACAGTGTCACTCATTGTGAGAGCTTCTTCCTGGTCGTGAGTTACGAAGATAAATGTGATGCCGAGAGCCTGCTGGATAGCCTTGAGCTCTGTCTGCATTTCTTTTCTGAGTTTCAGGTCGAGAGCGCCCAATGGTTCATCGAGGAGAAGAACTCTTGGGTGATTAACGAGCGCTCTTGCGATGGCAATTCTCTGCTGTTCACCGCCCGAGAGGGATGTTACAGCGCGCTTTTCATAGCCGGAGAGGTTTACCATGGAGAGCATCTTCTGGACTCTTTCCTTTATTTCATGCTCAGGAGTCTTGCTGATGCGAAGACCGAAAGCGATGTTATCGTAAACATTGAGATGTGTAAAAAGTGCGTATTTCTGGAAAACAGTATTGAGCTGTCTCTTGTGAGGCGGAACGTCGTTAATGAGCTGTCCGTCAAAATAAACGTTACCGGAAGTCTGATGTTCAAAACCGCCGATGATACGTAATGTTGTTGTCTTACCACAACCGGAAGGACCTAAGAATGTGATAAATTCCTTATCTCTTACATCCAGGTTGATGGATTTAAGAACTTGTTTCTCGCCATAGCTCATGCTTATATTTTCAAGGCGAATGAGATTGTCTTTCATTTCCCACCACTCTTTCCCGCAAAGCGGAGTTTTATAAAAATTGCCGCAGTACGGCATAATAATTATGATAACTAAAATATATACAAAAAACATAGAAATGTCAAGGATTTTTGCAGAAAAAGTCACACTTTTTTTGAAGCTATTTTAACGGCTTTTGGGTTTTCTTTCAAATACTCTTTTATGCTCTTTTTTACTCTGAAATACTCACTTTTGACATTTTGAAAAAATAACGGCAGACAAATGAAAATCTGTCCGCCGTTTAATGATTTTTATGCAAATATTGCCATCATAACAAGAATAAAAGCCACAGTCACAAAGCATATCAGCAAATTATAGAATGTGGATTTGCGAAGTACGAGGCCAAACACCTTGGTATAGTATTTGTTCATACGGTTTGCCTGAGGAAGAATGGTATCCTTGAACTCCCTGTCAAAATTGGTGTCGGCAGAAACCTTCTGCTCGGAAAAAAGCAGGATTTCATCCTCATAAGCACGGTCAAACGCCTTTTCTATAACACTTTCCTTGAAACTTTTACTCATAATCGAAACCCTCCTTTTTCAGCATTTCCTTCAGCATTCTCTTGCCGCGCCACACCCTCTTGCGTACATTCTCGGTGCTGACGCCCAGCGATGCGGCCGCTTCCTTTACAGAAAGACCGAGAATAAGATTGAGGTATATGGCATCACGGTAGACATCGGGCAGAGCCTTGACAATGGCAAGCACTCTGTTTTCGCTGTCGCGCGAGATGACCTCGTTTTCAGGCGAGGACACCGAAAGATTCAGGTCATCTATATTATCCACACCCTTTTCCTTTTTAAGCATATTGAAGCAGACGTTTTTGATGACGATGAGCATATATTTTCTGACCTGTCCCTCTGAAAGATGGCTTATCGTGTCAAGATTGTTTACAATACGCATAAAGCTTTCGGAAAGGGCATCGTCAGCCTTATGGTCGTCTTTTAATATGGCTTTTGCCGCCTTCAGCATAAAGGAGGCATATTCTGTATAAAGCCTGTGAAGCATATCCTGATGCTTTACAGAAAGGGAAAGACCAAATGGAAACCGAAACAACATAATAATTCCTCCTTTCAATATTGTGTAGGGGCGAGCATTGCTCGTCCGCTTTGATAAATGAATAGTGAATATTGTAGGGGAGCCGCTTGCTGCTCCCGCTGTAACTGCATCTTCTATATATAAGACCATCCACCACGCCAAAATGGGACAAGTTTTTTACAATTTTTCGAAAAATTCCATAAAATAAATATTTTCGGCTGTAAACTCTCTGCCCTTGAGGTAATCGAGCTCGCCGCTGTCGCCCTCAAAATCAAAGCCGAGCTTATAGGAATAGAGGCACTGATTCTTATATGGATAGCCCTGATTCTGCTTATTTGTGCCGTATTTTGTATCGCCAACAAGCGGATGACCGAGCCCTGCCATATGGACACGAATCTGATGGGTTCTGCCCGTCTCTAAGCGGCATTCCACAAGGGAGATACCCTTTTTATAGCCAAGCACTTTATAATGTGTAATGGCCGTCTTTGCCCCCGGTTTAGGGCTTGAGTATGCGAAGACCTTGTTCTGCTTTTCATCCTTGAGGAGGAAGTTTTTCACAGTGCCGTTGTTCTTGTCGAACTTGCCGAAGCAGAGCAGGAGATAATATTTTTCCATCTCACGCTCTTTGATTTTCTCATTCATAATGCGGAGCGCCGCCGCAGTTTTAGCCGCAATTACAATACCGCCTGTGCCGCGGTCTATGCGGTTGCAGAGGGATGGAGTGAAGCTGTTTTCCTTATCAGGATCCCATTCGCCCTTTTTGTAAAGATATGCCTTTATATTATTTATTAATGTATCTGTTGTGCCTTCGTCGTCCTCGTGGACAACCATGCCGACTTTTTTATCGACAAGCAAAATATTTTCGTCTTCGAAAACAATGTCAAGTTTCGGCTCTATCTTCTTGAAAATGGTGTTTTCGTCAGGTTTTTCAAAGAATTCATCGTTGATGTACATTTCGATAAGGTCGTTCTGGACAAGTTTATATGAGATTTCACATTTTTTACCATTGACTTTTATGCGTTTTAAGCGTATATATTTATAGAGTTGGGATGTAGGCAGGGCAGGGCACACCTTGAGCACAAACTTGTCAAGGCGCTGACCGCTGTCATTTTTTGCTATGGTAAATTCCTTCA
>JAZUBN010000180.1:0-7913 GCA_045638565.1 Oscillospiraceae bacterium
ATGTGATATATTCCCCGTCTGTGTCATAAATGGCATTTTCAATCTTATCACGGTAGACCTCCCCGTCCTCTCCCCACATTTCTTCAGGAGATTTATCGGTATATGCCTTACAATGACTGTGGTCGGAGCAGAGCTGTGCGCCATTGTGGCTTTTGTCGATTTCATATCCCTGCTCATAGCGGTAAAGCTTATTGAGGGTGTATGTACGGGCGGCAACCGCCTGCGCCTTTATGGCTTCAATGGGAAAGGAAGCAGGAATCTCAGCGCAGATTACGCCATAAAGATAATCGTGAAGATTCATCGATATAACTTCGCCATCGTGCATAATACTGATGGTGGTATTTTCGTCGCAGCTCTCTTTGGCGATGACCTTCTTTTCATCATTTTCGGTTGCGGCTGTGGTGTATTCTCTTATTGTATAGCTATCCTTGTCCATAAAAAGGGCGGCAATATCCCTCATATTTGTCAGCAGAAAGCATATAAAAAGCAAAAGTGTGATTTTTTTCATATTTACTCCTTTATTTTTCCACGAAATGTAGAATTATTCTTTTATCTGTGATATAATTATTATTTGTAATCTATTTATATTCCCATGGAGTGATTTTATGAAAAAACGTATTGCAAATCTTCTCTTTCTCATATCCATCTTTATCGGTGCAGGTGTGGGTTTTGTGAGAAGTAATATTTTTCTTAAGCACTATGACGGCTTCACAGGGGTTGTCTTAAATACTGCCTCCCTTTCGCTGACTTTGCTTACAGCCTTCCTTGTGATTTTTGCTGCCGCTGTATTTGTTATCTGCAGAAGATTTTTCTCTTCCTGCCAGATTTCACGCAAGTTGGGCCTTATCGATAAAATACTGATACTTGTCGGCGCAGTTTCCATCGGCATTTCGGCTTATCTTGCCTTCACAATGCAGGGCGGCTTTTTTGAAAAGACATTCGCTGTGTCCTCCGTTATTGCCATAATTTATTTTGTCCTCGTTGTTATGAATGCAAAGGGCACAATGGTGGACCTGCTTTCCTGCGCCTCGGTGCTTCCTGCAGCTCTTATCCTTCTCAGCATCTATAAGACTAACATCAGATTCCCTAACATCTCCCTTTTCGCTTTCGAAGTCCTTGCTGCCCTTTTCCTTATGCTCGGCTTCTATTTCATCTCGGCAAGAAGCTTCAAGCACGTAACTGCCGATATGCCTGTATGGGTGGTTTCTCTCGGCATTATGTTCTCGCTTGCAGCCATCGTGACACATCATCTTGTAATCAGAAACTATATTTTTGAGCCTGTTATGAGCCGTTTTGCACCATTTTACTTTATCGGCGCATTCCTTGTGCTCCTCGGCTTTACATCCTCTCCCGAGGCTGAAAAGCAGGAAAAAATCATATTGAGCGGCGATGGCTTTGTAATTGCAAACGGCGAAACTCAGATTGGTTTTGATGCTGAAGCCTCAAAGATTTTCCTTTCACACAAGACAGAAAACGATAGCAGAAATATGGCTGTCACAGAGGAAGATTCATATTTCTCCATCAGGGATTTTTCCGTTTCAGGCTTTATGTTTGATGGCGAAGGTGATGCCCTTTACGGACAGCATATCACAACTCCAAACGGCGTGACGCTGCTTAATTTCACTCAGGCCTCTCCATCCAACATCGGCAAAAAGCTTGTGAAGAAGCTTCGTGATGAGCACGGAAATGTGGACTATATACTTGTTAAATGCAACGAAGATATGTCCGCTCTGCTCTCTCTTGTCATAGATGACATCAAGCACAAAAACATCCTTGTACTCTCCCTTGAGGACGGATTGGAATCGCTGAATGAAAAGATGGTATTCACCACTCAGGGCGAGTTCATACTCTAATTTCCAAAATAAAAAAAGTCTTCCTTCTGTGGAAGACTTTTATTTTTTAGAACTTCTTATCAAGCCATTCGATCATGGATGCGAGGGCGTGGTTATTATTGTCTGTTACGATAACGTCTGCCATTTCCTTGATTTTATCCTGGGAGTTTGCAGGGCAGAATGAAATGCCTGCCGCTTCGATAAGCTCGATATCGTTGAGATGGTCACCGATTGTAAAGAGATACTTCGGATCGATATTTTCCGCCTTGCAAACTTCAAGAGCACCTGTGCCCTTGTCGACACCCTTGCTCATTGCCTCGAAGAAACGGCTGCCCGAACGCTGATAGAACCATTCAGGATGCTTTTCGCGGGCATAAGCCTCGACCTCGTCCATCTTATCTGTTGGGATGCAGAAGTTGATTTTTACCCAAGGAAGAGGGATTTCTGTCGACTTCTTTTCAATCATCGGAAGGCGAATCTGCTTGAAATGCCAGTCTGTGATTTCGTTGCCGTTGACGACAAACTCTGTGAAATCGAGATAGACCTCACCTGCCACGAATGGGAACTGACTGCAGATATCATCGATGAACGGAATGCAAGTTTCGTCCATATACTTCTGGAAAACGAACTTGTCCGCCTTGAAATCGTAAACGCCTGCGCCGTTACAAACCACAACGGGAGCGTTTATCGGAAGGTGCTGGACATAGTATTCCATCGAGCTTTTAGAACGACCTGTGGCAAGAGTGAACTTGCCGCCATTATCGACAAAATACTGGATTGCTTTGATGTTTTCCTCGCTTATCTGCTTTTCGCTGTCGAGGAGAGTGCCGTCCATATCGGACAGGATGAGCATACCGTCAAACTTTTTCATATCTTACTCCAAAGGCTTTAATTTTTTCAAAAATGTTTCAAAATATTCCGGCAAAGGACATTCGACATGGATATTTTCCTCTGTCGCAGGATGGATGAACTCCAGCTCCTTTGCGTGCAGGCATTGTCCATCAATGCCAGACTTATCGGTCTTGTTGCCATATACATTATCACCTGCAATAGGGTGATGGATGTGCGCCATATGGACACGAATCTGATGTGTTCTGCCCGTCTGCAGCTTACATTCAACAAGAGTATAGCCCACATAGCGGGCAAGCACCTTAAAATGCGTTACGGCATCTCTGCCGTTAGCGATAATCGCCATCTTCTTGCGGTCCTTCAGGCTTCTGCCGATAGGTGCATCGATTGTGCCGCTGTCCTCTTTGATATTGCCCAGGACGAGGGCATAGTATTTTCTGCTGAGGGTGCGTGTCTTGAGCTGGTCGGAAAGATGACGGTGAGCCATATCATTTTTTGCAACGATAAGCAGACCGCTTGTTTCCTTGTCGATTCTGTGCACAATACCCGGACGCTGCACTCCGCCGATGCCCGAAAGGTCTTCCTTGCAGTAATCGAGCAGGGCATTGACTAAAGTGCCGTCTTCGTTGCCAGGCGCAGGATGCACAACCATTCCTTTGGGCTTGTTGATAACAAGCACGTCCTTGTCTTCATATCGGATATCAAGGTCCATCTTCTGAGGAAGCGCCTCGTAAGGCTTGAGCTCAGGCATTGTTATCTCAATGCTGTCCCCCTCTGCGACCTTGTAGTTTTTCTTTATTTTCTTGCCGTTTACCGTGATATTTCCCTCTTCAATAAGGTTTACACAGGCATTTCGTGACATATTTTCCACATTTTCAGCGATATATGCATCGATTCGCTTTCCTGCATTGAGGCTGTCGACAATGAGATTATTCATCTTCGAGTACCTCTTCCTCATCAGGTTCAATAATGATTACATTTTTCTGTTCGGATTCTTCTCCGCAGGAATCGATTTCATTTTCAACCTGACAGATAATATCATCAAGCTCAGGCATAGCGCCATACTCATTGACGGAGGCTTCAGTTTCCTTTTTCTTTTTGTCGTCAAATTCTGTCAAGAACATATAGAGAATGAAGAAAACTGCGCCGACAGTGATGAAAATATCAGCTACATTGAAGATTGCAAACTTCATAAAGAGCACTTCAAACATATCGACAACATAGCCGTATCTCATTCTGTCGATGGCGTTGCCAACTGTGCCTGCCGCAATCATAACTGCGCCAAGCTTGCTCCACCATGTTGTGAAGTAATTTTTCTTATACATATACCAGAGAATGCTGATGAAGATAACGGCTACAACGATGAAAAACCATCTTGCGCCCGAAAGCATACTGAATGCAGCGCCCTTATTTTCGGCATATGTGAGGGCTAAAAATCCCGGAAGGACTTCCATACTGCCCGCTTCTTTCAGAACTTCCACAGTCCAGTGCTTGACCCACATATCAGAGGCAAGAAAGGCTGCAAAAAGAAGAATATATATCATTTGGTTTCCTTTCACAAAAAGCAGGACAACGCCTGCTTTGAGAGTTTTTATTTATATTTTATGACACCTCATCCACCATCCTGCGGATGGTCCCCCTTCCCAAACGGGGTCCCCGACAAGCCTGCTTGTTGGGGTGTGAATCAAGGGGAAGGCTTTGAGAAGGATGACAATTACACAGCGCGGATTTCCACGATTTCTCCCGTATCTTCCCCCATAAGAGGGTCATACATACGAAGCTTTTTCTGCCCTTCAGGCGGGAGGATATTTACCTTGCCCATCTGTCTGGCGATGAAATAGGCATTTGCCGCCTGCTCAACTGCGCAAGCCGCATCAAAGGCGTGCCAGAGGGTGGCCCCCATAGCAACTGTGCCGTGATTTTTAAGAAGTGCAACATTATTGCCAACTTCCATACCACCGAGAGCGCTGTCACCAAGCTGGTCTGTGCCCGGCATTGCAAAAGGCATAACCTTGACAGGCTGACTGCAGTACATACAAAGCTCGTGGTTGATAAGAGGGATTTCCTCGTCTGCCACCGCCATGGCTGTGGCATAAATCGAATGACAATGGACGATGCCGCACACGCGAGGGTATTTTTTATAGATGGCGGCGTGCATACGCCATTCGCTTGAAGGCTTGTATTCGCCTTCGATAATATTTCCGTCGATATCGATAACTGTGATATCTTCCGGTGTGAGAAGCTCATAATGCTTTGAGGTCGGCTTGATGGCGATAAGACCTGTCTTGCGGTCGCGAGCCGAAACATTGCCGCCTGTATTCATTGTAAGCTGACTTTTTATCATCTGATTGCCGTAAAAGACAACCTGTTCACGCAATTCTTTAAGCAGCATTAGAAAATATCTCTTTTCTTAAGGAATAACCAGATAAGTCCGATTGCGATACCCGAAACAACTATCGGGAATACAGAGTTTGCTATCGGCAGATTTGTGACATTCATACCGTAATAGCTGAATATAATGGTCGGAATCGTCATAAAGATAGTCATAAGAGTGAGAACCTTCATGATCTGGTTCATATTGTTGGAGATGATGGAGGCGTATGCATCCATTGTGCTGTTGAGTGTGTGAGTATAGATATCGGCCATTTCGATAGCCTGCTTAAACTCGATGATTACATCTTCAAGCAATTCCTGATCCTCGTCATACAGCTTGATGATTCTGCCGCGGAGCAGCTTTTCAAGTGTGGCTTCGGAGGATTTAAGGGATGCCGAGAAGTAAACGAGGGATTTTTCAAGATTTAAGAGCTGCATAATTTCCTGATTTCTCTGGGATTTATAGAGCTCGTCCTCGCTTCGGTCGGAAGCCTTTTCAATCTGACGCAGATGGAAAAGATATCGGTTTGCAGCTCTCAGCATAAGGAGAAGCAGGAATCTTGTCTTCTGCATTGTATCGACACCACGGATGATGCCGTTTTTGAAGTCGGAAATAACTGATGTTTCCTTGAGGGCAACAGTGATAATGCCCTTCTTTGTCATGACAACACCGAGAGGAAGTGTGGAAAAGACCACTGTGCCATCCTCTTCCTTTTCTGCCATAGGAACGTCGACGATGATGAGAGTCTGCTCGTCTTCTGTTTCGATACGGGAAGTTTCTTCATCGTCCAGCGCAGCTTTGATGAAGACCAGCTCGGCTTCAGCAAATCGGCTTGCCATATATATTTCTTCTTCGGTAGGGTTTATCAGATTGATCCACACGCCGTCTTCATATTCTTCAACTTCGCGGATGCTGCTGCCTGCAGTCTTATAAAAATTGATCAACGTTTAGCCCCCTTTCTTTAATTCCAAACAAAGGGCGGATGTGCTCCGCCCTTTTCTGTTTTTAAGTAGTCTTATCTGTTCTTCTTCTGGAACATTCTGAGAAGAACGTCGAAATCGTCTTCCTCGTCCTTATGGTCGTCGATTGTTTCCTGCTGTACTTCAGCTGGTTTTTCTTCTGTCTTTGGAGCTTCCTGAACAGGAGCTTCTTCCTTTACGATAACAGGTTCTTCCTTCTTGACTTCATTTGCCTTGTTGAGAGCATTGGAGAAAAGACCTTCGGAAGTTGTTGTCTTCTTTTCGTCAAAACCTGTTGCGATAACTGTGATATGGATTTCGTCTTCGAGATTTTCATCGATAGCAGCACCGAAGATGATGTGTGCATCAGGATGAGCAGCTTCCTGAACCATGGATGCAGCAACTTCAACTTCATCAAGACCGATGTCAGGAGAACCTGTGATGTTGATGAGAACGCCGCGTGCACCGGAGATGGATGTTTCGAGGAGTGGGGACTGGATAGCCATATTTGCAGCAACTTCAGCCTTGTCCTTGCCGCCTGCACGGCCCATACCCATATGAGCATAGCCTGCATCACGCATTACTGTGCATACGTCAGCAAAGTCGAGGTTGATGAGGCCAGGAGCTGTGATAAGCTCGGAAATAGACTGAACAGCCTGACGGAGAACGCCGTCTGCGATTTCAAATGCATTCTGGAATGTGATTTTCTGTGTGGAAACGAGCTTGAGTCTGTCGTTAGGGATAACGATGAGAGCGTCAACATTTTCCTTGAGATTGCCGATACCCATAACAGCGTGTTCAACGCGCTTTCTGCCTTCATAGCTGAATGGCTTTGTTACAACGCCAACTGTGAGGATACCCATTTCCTTTGCGATCTTTGCAACAACAGGAGCGCCGCCTGTGCCTGTGCCGCCGCCCATACCTGCTGTGATGAATACCATATTGGAGCCTTCGAGAAGAGCGCGGATATCGTCTTCAGATTCCTGAGCAGCCTTGCAGCCGATTTCAGGATTGGAGCCTGCGCCGAGACCCTTTGTGATCTTTTCACCGATCTGGAGCTTGATTGTGGATGCAGAATAATCGAGAGCCTGCTTATCTGTATTGATTGCGATAAAGTCAATACCCTGAAGGCCGGATGTGATCATTCTGTTTACAGCGTTGCCGCCTGCGCCGCCGACGCCGATAACTTTAATATTTACATTAGATTCAAAGCCTGTGTCAAATTCAAAACCCATAAAACTTCCTCCACCTTAGTTTTTAATTTATTTTGGACGAAAACGGATATTTTCCGTATCAGAGATATCTATCGTACCTCTTTCGGCCGAGGCCAGCTCATCTTCAACCGCCAGAAGCAGCTTGAACTTGTCCTCCATTTTTTCAGCCGAACCGAGCACCACAGTAAACCTGTCTGTGTACTCAAAAGTGAGATTATATAACTTATCAATATTTACATTTTCTATCTGTTCAATTATACCATATTTTTGCGCCATGAGCAAGATATTTAGCAGAGTTTTTTCTTTTTCTTTTTGTAAAAAATCGATATATTTTCCTATTTCCATGCTGTTTGGCTCACAGCCGAGAACAGTGATATAACGGTTGGCGTCATCTGCCGTTTTCTTTTCCAGAATCTTGCCGTTTTTATCGATGATATAAGGGAATCCCTGATAGTCTATCTGAGCTATGCCGATACATTTTGTGACGGCAATTTCCAGCTCGCTCGGCAGATGTCTGCGCATTACGATGGTATCTATATACGGACATTCCTGATATATTTTTGCAATGGCCGCAAACTTGTTTACAAAGAAGGTGTTTTCTCCGATTTCGATGCCTGATGCGTCGATAACGTCTTCATTTGAATATGGATTATCACCTGTTACGGTGATATGCTGTATCTTAAAA
>JAZUBN010000181.1:0-15210 GCA_045638565.1 Oscillospiraceae bacterium
AAAAGACAAAGCTTGACTAACAGAGTCAGCACAAAAAGTGCTATGAGATAATTGTCAAAAATCCCGTAAAACCAATGCATTATATAGCCGAAAGGTACGGCAAATATATTGTAAAGTGCATTCATATTGTCAAATCCTTTATTTATACGGAGAATCCGTTATAGTCTACTTTTTTCTGAAACGGTCTTTTAAATCAGGAACAGGGTCATATCCGCCCGGAAACAGTATGTTGCATCGCATAAGCCTTCTGATTCCGAGTAGGCTGCCCCTGATCAAACCGTATTTTTCGATTGCTGTCGTCATATAGACGGAACAGGTAGGATAATACCTGCACATCGGCGGGAATAACGGAGAAATTTTTTTCTGATAAAAACGGATAGCTTTAAGCACGAAGTTCTTCATTTTTAATAACTCCAGCTTCAATAAGCATCGGAAGCATTACATTATATATGTCGGTACTTTTTTTGAACACGGTTTTTGTTCTTGCGACAAAAACAATGTCGTAGTTCCCCCTGAGAGGTAAGTTGACCTGTCTGAAAGCTTCTCTTATAACACGTCTTGCTCTGTTCCTCTGAACAGCGTTTCCGATCTTTTTGCTCGCAGTTATGCCTATACGACAAGAACCCGCGCGGTTCTTTCTTACATACATCACCAACGCAGGATTTGTGTATGACTTCCCACGTGCATAAGCACGGCGGAAGTCACTGTTAGTTTTTAATGTTTCAACAGGCAGCATAATGTTCCACCCTGGCTTGTCTGATTAAACAGCAAGTGATTTTCTGCCCTTAGCTCTGCGGCGAGCAAGAACTTTGCGGCCGTTTCTTGTTGACATTCTTGCACGGAAACCGTGAACCTTCTGTGTGTGTCTTTTCTTGGGCTGATATGTTCTCTTCATAACTTATTTTACCCCCATTCGTTTCCAGGTGCCCTAACTGCACCGAATTTCGGATTAATTGGATATCAGGGCATAATTTGCCCCTGCGATTTATCATTATATAACATTACTGGGGTGAATGTCAACCTTTTTTTTGAGTTTATTTTCTACATATTTTAATATATTATATACATATTAATATGTGCAATTTTGTGTTGACAGTATAATGCAAATCTGTTACAATTCAATGGTGAAATATATGCCTCCTTAGTTCAATGGATAGAATAAATCCCTCCTAAGGATTAGATGTGGGTTCGATTCCCGCAGGGGGTGCCAGAAAAAACGGCATTATTCGTCAAAGAATAATGCCGTTTTTTCAACTAAGTGTGCCTGTCGGCACATTAAGCGCACCTGCGGTGCATGAAGTAATACTTCGTATCGTGAAGTGTCTGCGGACCTGAGTGGCACACTTAACTTCATTTCGTGCATAGCACGATACTTCATACGAGCAAAGCAAGTGCTTCATTTCAGATACAGCTTACTCTGATATATTTCCTTTAATTGACAATTCTCCATCCGCTGTGCTATAATTTTTTCGTAAGGAAGGTGATTATTCTGGCTAAGGCTTATGAAGGCAATGAAAAATACATATTTTTCAGCTATGCACACAGGGATTCGGCAACAGTTTTGCCGATGATTGAATATATGCAGGAAAAGGGCTTCCGCATCTGGTATGATGCCGGCATTGAAGCAGGCACAGAATGGCCGGAATATATCGAGGAGCATATTGAAAATGCAGATAAAATCGTTATCTGTATGTCGCCTGCGGCGCTGGAATCGCGAAACTGCCGCAACGAGATAAACTATGCTCTTCAGCTTGACAAGGAAGTGCTTGTTGTATATCTTGAAAACACCGAGCTTTCCAAGGGTATGAATCTTCAGCTCAACTCTGTGCAGTCGCTTTTCCGCACAAAACACAGCTCCTTTGCCTCTTTCCTTGAGGCTCTGGGTGAGGCTCATCTTCTGCAGAGCTGCCGTGCGGGCGGTGTTTCGGTTTCACATGCTGAAAGAAATACTGTCAGCGGAGCTTTCTCCGATACAAAGGTGACAAATGTCTGTCTTATCGGAACAAACGACCCTGATAATGCATGGCCAAAGGGCGCTTATACAGACACTGTAAACCGTGACAAATACAGCGTTGTATTTTTCCATATGTGGCTTTCCGCTCCGATTGGTTTTGATGGCGAATGCAAAAACCGCTATCGCATATACAATAAGAACAACAGCCTTATTTTTGACAGCGAGGTGGATATTGCCGTACAGAGCGACTATAACCGTTTTTCCACCGGCTGGATAATCAGAGGAGCCGACGGAAGTTTTATTCCTTCCGGTGAATACCGCTTTGAATGCAGTGTGAATGATTCGCCGACATTCTCATACACATTCCATATTACAGATAATGAAGATTCCGCGCTGAAAAAGAAGTCTTTTTTCAAAAGATTATTCGGTTAAAATATAAAAGCTCCGTATCAAACGGAGCTTTTTCTTTTGCTAAAACTTATTATATACAGCAACTTCTTCGAAGGATTTGCGTGGGCGTGGATTTGGACTTTCGTCAGGGTAGCCCACTGTGACAACTGTGATGACTCGTGTGCCTTCAGGGCAACCGACGATTTCGCTTGCCATATCAGGATCAAAAGAGCCTACCCAGCAGGAGCCAAGCCCCATGCCGAATGTGGCAAGATGGAGATATGTGGAGGCGATGGAGGCGTCAATAGTGCCGCGGTTATAGCCCGAATCGTTCATCTGCTTATATTCTGTGGCGCAGATGCAGAAAATCAGCGGAGCTGTCATGGCAGGGCCTCTGCTTTCGCAGGCGACTCTCATCTTTTTGAGCTGTTCTTCATCTGTGATGGCGACAAACTTCCATTCCTGACGGTTTCCTGCACTTGGAGCGATACGCATAAGGTCGATGAGCTTATCGATTTTCTCCTGCTCGACAGGTGTGTTTTTATATTTGCGGATGCTGATTCTGCTTTGCATTACGTCGAAAAATTCCATAGTATGTCCTCCTGTTTTTTATTTAATTATATCATATTGAATGACGGGTTGCAATTATTATGAGAATGGTTTATAATGATGACATAATAAGTTTATAAGGAGATGCATTATGAAGGTATTATTTTTAGGCAACAGTCACACATTCTTTAATGATATGCCTGAGCTTTTCGCTCGCTTTGTGGAAAAGACCACAGGAAACAAGCTTGATGTGACCATGCTTGCCTATTCGGGACGTACTCTTGAATGGCACCGCAAGGAATATTTCTCCCTCCGCTTCAACCTTATGTACGGCGGATATGATTACATTATTCTGCAGCAGGCGGCTCATCCTTATCCTGACATTGATGAGACATTAAAGACGGCTGCCGATATAATCGACCTTTGCAATCGTTGTAATGTGAAGCCTGTTGTCTATATGACATGGGCTGAAAAGCGTATGCCTGAAAATCAGCAGAAGATGATCGACACCTGCGAAAAGATGGCGAAGGACAACAATGCCCTTCTTGCTCCTGTGGGCAGAATCTGGCAGAGTGTGCAGAACGAACGCCCTGACATCGACCTTTATTACAAGGACGGCGAGCACGCAGGTCCTTACGGCGATTTCCTTATTGCCGCAACATTCACTAAGCTGCTTTGCGGTGATGTAAATGACGAAATCAGCGGCTACGGCTTCAGCTTCGGTATTCCACAGCCTGTTGATATGAACCATCCTGTTGTGCAGGAAGATATAAATCTCGTGCCTGTTCAGCTGGACAAGGAAATGTGCGATTTCATTCTCAAAAAGGTAAAAGAAATGTAAAAAAGCTTCAAAGACCGGATGATTTATCCGGTCTTTTTATTGACAGATTTTTCCTTTTTGTGATACAATTATTGCAGTAAGAGTAAAATACGGGGGAAACTTTATGGTTACATTCAGAAATCTTGGCGACATTTCCATCGGCACATTATATAAGACATATGACGAAGCTTTCTGCGACTATCCTGTAAATCTCGGCTTTGATGAAGCAAAGCTGCAGAACTGCTTTGACCGCAGAGGATGTGAGGCTGTCCACTCCTACGGTGCGTTTGAAGACGATAAGCTGATTGGTTTTACATACAATGCAGTACGTGAGCTTGACGGCAAACTGACTGCTTATGATGCGCTGACAGGCGTAAGCATTCACCACCGCAGAAAGGGCGCCGGCAAGGGTATAATGCTGGCATCTGCAGAGCATTTTAAGAAAATGGGCATCGACAGCTATCTGCTTGAAGTTATCGATACAAACGAGAGCGCATACGCGCTTTACAAGAGCTGCGGCTTTGAATTCACTAGAAAGTTTGACTGCTATTCCCTTCCTGAAAAGCAGGATATCGACATCACGCACGATGTGAGAATTGTAACTCCTGACGAAGATATGTGGAAAAAGCTGGTATCTTTCTGGGATTACACTCCATCCTGGCAGAACAATGTTGATTCCGTCAAGGCAGTTATGAGCTCCTTCATTATTGCTGTTGCTTTTGAAAACGGCGAGCCTGTTGGCTATGCCGCCTGTGACAAAAACTCCTGCGGAATCGCTCAGATAGCTGTGGCGAAAGACAAGCGCAGACGCGGTATCGGTTCCAGCATTCTTGCATTTATCGGCAAAAACACACCTTCCAAGGGTATGAGCATTGGCAATGTGGACGACAGAAACACCTCACTTGCCGCTTTCCTGAAGCATTATGGCTTCAAGATGACTCTTGTTTTGCATGAACTTGAGAAGAAATTATAGTGATATAAGAAAAGACCATCCGTAAAGGGTGGTCTTTTTTGATGTGTACATATATTACAAACCTCTCCGTCACACTTCGGGAGCAGCAAGCGGCTCCCCTACATTTTGTAGTGCTATTCAGGGGTAGTAAATTTGCGTTTTGCGAATGGGATGTAATAGATTATGAACACCAGTGAGGTGAGCGCCCAGGAGACGGGATAACCCCAGATTATTGTAGGCAGAGTGTAATTGAGCGGGATTACGAAGAATGCCCATGCGATTCGCACTGCGCACATACCGACGAGGGTGATTACCATCGGCATAAAGCTTTCGCCTGCGCCACGGATAGCGCCCGAAAGCACCGATGTCGGCGCGTATGTGACATAGGCAAATGCCTGAATATGCATAAGCACTGCCGTCATCTTTGCGATGTGGGCGTCTTCTGCTGTCAGGAAGAGTCTGCCCAGCGTCTCACCGAAGAAGAACAATATTGTACCCATTGCCAAAATGATCGCCGATGTTACAAGCAGGCAGATTCGTGTGCCTTCTCTGGCTCGTTTTATCTGCTTTGCGCCGTAATTCTGGGCGACGAATGTGGAGATGGTCTGATTCATTGTATTGAAGGTCAGCCAGATTATGGTATCGAGTTTGAGACCGAGCGCCCATGCGGCAATACTGTCTGTGCCGAGAGCGTTGACACTTTTCTGGATGATTACGTTGGCAATCGGATAGAGGGACGACTGAATGCCCATCGGGAAGCCGATTTTCATAATATCGGCAAAGATTTTCTTATCGATGGCGATTTTCTTCAGTTCAAGCTTTTCTGCCCCCTGATTTTTCATAAGCGAGCGTGTGACGATGATTACGCTGACCGCCTGAGAAATTACAGTTGCAAGACCTGCACCCGGCGCGCCTGTATGGAGAATTGCAACGAAGATATAGTCGAGGATCATATTTAGTATGCCCGACACAACGAGGGCGCGGAAAGGAGTTTTGGAATCGCCCATTGCACGGGCAATACCTGCTGAGATATTATAGCAAAGAAGGACGATAAGCCCTGCAAAATAGACTCTTACATAGCCGAGAGACTGGTCATAGATATCGGCAGGGACACCCAGCATATTGAGGGCGGGCTGGGCGACGAAAATACCTGCTATCGAGATAAATGCGCCTGCGATAAGGGCGAAAGCGGCCGATGTGTGGATGGCTTTATGAAGCTCATTCTCTTTTTTTGCGCCGTAGAATTGTGAAATGATGACGGTTGCACCTGTGCCTATGCCGACGAACATATTGACAGCCAGACGGAGCATACTCGACACGGCATCAATGGAGGCAAGACCTGCCTTGCCTGCAAACTGACCGACGATAATGGCGTCGACTGTTGTGTAAAGCTGCTGAAAAAGGCTGCCGAGGAGCATCGGCCAGAAAAACTTCAGCATCTGTGATATGATATTGCCGGTTGTAAGGTCGATATTATTGGATTTTTCCTTCATTATTTCACTTCCTTGCATTGGGATTATGTATGAAATTATTATACTCCTGTCGAGGAAGATTTGCAATATAAAGCATAGCGGTTA
Source organism: Oscillospiraceae bacterium (assembly GCA_045638565.1). Classification (GTDB taxonomy): domain Bacteria; phylum Bacillota; class Clostridia; order Oscillospirales; family Butyricicoccaceae; genus SIG471. The sequence goes on from JAZUBN010000181.1 coordinate 6,243, forward strand.
TTTATGAAATATAAATAAAGCGGGAGGCACGGAGACCCTCCCCTACGAATTATATGAACTGTATCTTGCGTGCAGATAGCTTTTATGGTAGACTTATTGTATAAAATAAGTGAGGTGGGCTTATGGATTACACGAATATGATAGCTTCCCTGCCCTTTATTCTTGAATGTGAGGCGCTGGATGTGCCTGAAAAGTTTGCCGGCAAGGTGAGCCTTTATAAGATTTGCTATGAGAGCGACGGATTTCGGGTTATGGGGTATGTTTCGATTCCGCTGGAGTTTGAGGGCGAACTGCCTGTGATTATTTATAACCGAGGCGGCAACCGTGATTTCGGTGCGCTTCAGCCTGCCGCTGTATGCCGTTATGCCGCTTACGGCGCGGTTTGTCTTGGCAGTCAGTACCGTGGAAATATGGGCGGCACGGGGCTTGAACAGTTTGGCGGCGATGATGTGAATGATGTGATAAGGCTTATCGACATCGGGCACAATATTCCATTTTCTATAAAATCAGGCGTTTATATGATAGGTCATTCACGAGGCGGAATGATGACTTACAGAGCTTGCGCTATGGATGACCGTATCAGGGCGGCCGTTGTGGGCGCAGGGATGAGCGACTGCTTCATTATGTATGAAAGCCGTGAGGACGAGATGAAAGAGGTTTTCCACCAGCTTGTGGGCGGTGGTCCTGTTGATAAATATGATGAGTTTGTTTTCCGCTCGGCAACATATTGGGCGGATAAAATAAAGCCGCCGATGCTTCTTTGTCAGGGCACGAATGACTGGCGCGTTGTGCCTGAGCAGACATACAAGATGTATGAAAAGCTGAAAGAGGCGGGCAAGGAGTGTCAGCTGATTATTTATGAGGGCGCGGAGCACGATTTGCGGCCGACAAGCTTTGGCGATGATGCTGTGAAGTGGCTGTTTGAGCATAAGTTGTAGGGTTGATTAACAGATTAAATAGTAAAATGTAAAAATAATGAGCCTGCGGCGTATTAAGTGAAACGACCTTTGGTCTACACCTCATCCACCGCAAGCGGTCCCCCTTCCCCTCGAGGGGAAGGCAGAAGGAGAAAATTATGGGATATTTTATCAGTGAGCTGACTTACGAAGAATGTCAGGGTTTAATAAATGAAAGCACAGTTATTGTTCTGCCGATTGGCGGCGGAAGCAAGGAGCACGGCGACCATCTGCCGATGGGTACTGATTATATGGTGGCTGATTTTCTGGCAAAGGAAGTCACAAAGCGTTGTGATGTCGTGACTCTCCCTACCCTTCCTTATGGATATTTTCCGAGCTTTATCAAGTGGAAGGGCTCAATAAACATTGATTATCGCAATTTCCTTGCGTTTATCAAGGATATTTTAATGAGTTTTGTCAATTTCGGCGTTAAGAAATTCCTCATCATTGATGACGGCGTTTCCACACATATTCCGTTAAAGCTATTGGCTATGGAGATGAACAACGAGCACGATGTCAAGGTGGCTGTGTCCGACTGCACAGGCATTGGCAGAGAGGTCGACAGCGCGGTTTGTCAGCAGAAGCAGGGCGGTCACGGCGATGAGGCTGAGACTTCGTCCATGCTTTACATCCGTCCTGACCTTGTGAAGATGGATAAAACAACGGAGGAATATTCGGCATCCTTCCCGCATACGAAGGGCAAGGGATTTGAAAAGATTTATCTTCACAACCGCATGGTGACGCCGCACGGCACAAACGGCAACAGCACTCTGGCAACACGTGAAAAGGGCGAAGCTATTGTCAATGCGCAGATTGATGACCTTGTAAGCTTCCTTGAGGAGTTTATCAAGTGGGAGCCTTGTGATATAAAGTAAAAAAATTAACGGAAGGTGATGAGCCTTCCGTTTTTTGTGTGTGATTGGATAGACGGGCTACGCCCTACACCTCATCCACCGCAAGCGGTCACCCTTCCCAACGAGGTCCCCGACAAGCCTGCTTGTTGGGGTATGAATCAAGGGGAAGGCTGTTTATCTTGCCTTTTCGGCTTTGTATTTTACGACATAGATGATGCCGACGAATACGGCGACACCGAAGCCTGCGAAAGCCAGAATGAACGGATACATCGGGTTTGCATCATAGATAAGACCTGCGAAAAGCGAGCCGAAAATGCCGCCTAAGGACTGCATCGACTGATAGAAGCCCATCATTGTATTGCTGTTTTCCGGTGTGGAGCGCATTGCCACAAGATTCTGCAAAACAGGCATACGGGCAGCATTGAGAGTGAAGAACAGGATATAGCACACGATTACCACTGCCAGCGAATCTGCAAAAAGCACTATGGCGAGGAAAATCGTCTGCACTGCCATAAGCGGCAGGAATGTTTTGTTTGTATCGGTCTTTTTCTGCATCCACAGAGTGAGCGATGCATTGATTGCAAGGCTGGAAATGGCAAGAATTGCCTTGATACTGCCGTTATACTCCGAGCCAAGATTGAACTGGTCCTTTATGTAATAATTGAAGCACTGCTCAAAGGAGTTCTGACCGATATTTGCGATGGCAACGATGACAAAAACCAGCACCAGCATAGGTGTCATAAACTTGCTTGCCGCCATAAATGCCGAAAACGGATTGGCATCGCCCAGCGAAAGCTTCTTTGTTGGCTTGTGCTTATACTGTGTATCGTCTTCGCACATTGTGAAGAAAAGGATACCTGTGCCGGCAAGGACGATTACCTGGCAGATAAATGCGAATTCCACAGAAATAAGGCCCATCATACCGCCGAGGAAATAACCGACGGCGCCGCAGACATTGCGTATTGTCATTGTTGTTGTAAGATTCTTACCGCGGAGCGGGATATCTGTTGTTGTGTTGATTGTATAATTGGAGAAAGCTGTGAACATACCGCCTGTGAATACGCCGGCGAACATTCTGCCTGCAACAACCATGACTTCTGTTGTTGCCGAGCCGAAAATCATCTGACCTGCAGCGTAGCCGATGCCGCAGATGAGCATGATTCTGCGTGTCGAGATATACTGGCAGAGCTTGCCCCAGAATGGAGAAAACAGGAAGTTTGACGTCTGCATTGCAGCTAAAGCAACGCCGAACATCGAGCTGTCGAGGCTACGTTCGACGATAAGTGTCGGGGTTACGGGATGGGCGAAGCTGGCGGCTGCCGAGAATGCGGCAAGGATTATCCAGAATGCCATCATTTTCTTTTTGTTCATGATTTTTGCCTTTCTTGGGTTTTATTCTGCCAAAATTATACACCATTCTGAATAAAAATGCAAGATGAGAACGAATATTATGCATAGAAAAACCGAGGGTATGAGCCTCGGTTTTGTGTTTAGTCGGGGATTTTCATACATGGTGCGAAGTAGGCAAGAAAGATTATGTAAACCGAAAGAGATTCTTCGTCTGCGACTCAGAATGACATGGGGTGAAGACAGCGATTGTGCTGAAACTGACAACCCCTCCGACTTCGCTATGCTCAGCCACCTCCCCTTACACAGGGGAGGCTGATATATAGTCAGGCTTATGCGTTTGCATTATTTGCGATTTCGTTATATAATAAAGATGTCGCATATGAGGCGACCATTTGGAGATTATTCTGATTTATAATACAGACAGAAGTTGAAAATCCAACACAGAAAGGAGATTTTATTATGTTTGGCGCAATTTTAGGCGATATCATCGGAAGTCCTTATGAATTTGACCACAACAACATCAAGACCAAGGATTTCCCACTTTTTTCCAAACGTTCACAGTTTACTGATGATACAGTTATGACACTTGCCATCGCGGAGGCTATTCTTTACGCTGACGGCGACCTTGACGACCTTGCCAGCGAAGCTGTTGCTTCCATGCAGAAGCTTGGCAGACTTTATCCTTACGCAGGATATGGCGCTCGATTTGTCGGCTGGGTACACAGTGATAATCCGCAGCCTTACAACAGTCTTGGCAATGGCTCTGCTATGCGTGTTTCCCCTGTTGCATGGGCATTTGACGATATTGAAACTGTACGAAAGGCGGCTGTTGCCGTAACTGCCGTTACACACAATCATCCTGAGGGAATCAAGGGTGCGGAAGCGACTGCCTGCGCTATCTTTATGGCGAGAAAGGGCGCGAGCAAGGCGGAAATCAAGTCCTTCATCGAAAGCGAATTCGGCTACGATTTATCACGCACCTGCGATGAAATCCGCCCTGATTACCGCCACGATGAGACCTGTATGCGCACTGTACCTGAGGCTTTTACCGCATTTTTTGAGGGTGAAAGCTTTGAGGATGTTATCCGAAATGCAGTTTCTCTCGGCGGCGACAGCGACACTCTCACTGCTATTGCAGGCAGTATTGCCGAAGGCTTTTTCGGTATTGACCACAAGCTGAAGGCTGAGGCTGTAAAGAGGCTGGACGGAATTCTGGAGGATATTCTTGGCGACTTCATTATGAAGTACATGAGGGATATGTAGGGGAGATGAATTGGCTTCGCCTTATTTAATAAGTTTCACTCCCTCAGTCAAAACCTTTGGTTTTGCCAGCTCCCTCGTCTGAGGGAGCCTTTTTAAGTGGTATCTGCGATGCTATTGGATAAGCGGGCGGGCATGGTCGCTATTAAATAAACGCCCTTCGGGCTACACCTCATCCGTCACGGCATTGCCGTGCCACCTTCCCCTCAAGGGGAAGGCTTTTTTATCCGATTTCTGTTGAATTATTTCCTTTTTGATGGTATAATGAGTACATAGAAAAATCCCAACAAAGGAGATAATATTATGGAAATTCTTGCTAATTCTTATCGTGGCGACTATAAGGACCTTATCTACACAGGTCATATTGCTGTTGTTGACTACACAGGCAAGCTGCTTTATTCCTGCGGTGACCCTGAAAAGATCGCTTTTGCCCGTTCTTCTGCAAAGCCTATGCAGACAATGTGCGCATTTGAAAGCGGCGCTGTTGAGGCTTTTGGTCTTGAAGAAAATGAGATTTCCCTTCTCTGCGCATCTCACAACGGTGAAAAGATGCACGAAAACGGCGTAAGAAGCATTCTCGGCAAGGCGGGTCTTGATGAAAGCTATCTGCAGTGCGGCAAGCACGCTCCATTCGATGGTCCTTCCGCAAAGGCTCTTGAAGATGCAGGCATCCCATTCTCTGAAATCCACTGCAACTGCTCCGGCAAGCATTCCGGTATGCTCATCACAGCAAAGCACCTCGGCGAAAGCCTTGATGACTACTACACACGCGGTCACAATGTTCAGAAGCGCATCACAAACATGATTGCTGACCTCTGCGGCGTTGAAGCTGATTCCATCATTCTCGGCACAGACGGCTGCGGCGTTCCTGTTCACGCTCTCCCACTCAAGAACTTTGCTATGGGTATTGCACGTCTTTCCAAGCCTGAATGTCTTGAAGGAAAGCGCGCTGAATACGCAAAGAAGATTACAACTGCTATGCGCAAGTATCCTCTTATGATGTCGGGTACAGGTCGGATTGATGCGGCTCTTATGGAGCATCTCAATGTATTTGCAAAGTCTGGCGCTGACGGATATTACATCGTTGGTCTTATCGATCAGGGCATCGGTATTGCTCTCAAGATTGACGACGGCAACGGCGACGTAAGAAATATGGTTATCGTTGAAGTTCTTCGTCAGCTTGGCATTATCAATGAAGAAAATGCTCACCACTTTGAAAAGTGGGTTAAGAAGGAAGTTCGCAACCATAAGGAAGAGCTTGTCGGCTACACATTGGTTGATTTCACATTGCATAAGGCAGAATAATTTAGATTTACATAAGAAAAGCCACCCGTTTGGGTGGCTTTTTTGTTGTCTGGGATTGTTTTTCGGGACGTCGACGAGCGCCGCACCCTACGAGTGTTAATTGAAGGATTGGTTACACCTCATCCACCATCCTGCGGATGGTCCCCCTTCCCCCACCGGGGAAGGCTGAAATTTAGTCGACCTTGCTGAATGGGAGATTCTGGACTCTGCCGCTGTTGTGGATAAAGCCGATGATTTCACCGCCTGAACCGCGGTTGAAGACGATTTCCTGCCAGCCTTCCATAGAGCCATAGCAGAACTTATCGCCCTTTACCCAATGGAGTTCCTGACGTGCGAAGCGGAAGTGTTCGAGGAAGAGCTTGCCTTCTTCTTCAACTACATAGAACTGACCGTTTACTTCGTCGGAGAAATAGAAGCCTTCGTAGCCGTATGCATATTCAGAATATACATCTTTTTCCAGTTTTCGGATTTCACCCACATTGTTTTCCTGATTTACTGCGCACTTTTCACCGAATGCGAATGTGATGTTTCTTCTGCCCATCTTATAGAGATTATCGCCGATATGTGTGAGCTTTACCCACTTATCTTCGTAATTTACACAGATTTCGCCATCGTGAATCTGGATGTCATAAGTTGCGCCTGTTGCATCATTATAGTAATAACCTGGGATTGTATCAACATCAACAGGAGCGCCCTTATATGCATCGAGGTTATTGAGCTGACGTTCAGGGAGACCGAGAACGATACGTGCGATGTCCATGCAGACAGGCTCTGTTGGAATATTGTATGTATTTGCAAGAAGCACAACTGTGAGGTCATCTTCAGGGAAGATGAGGGAGAATGTGCGGAAGCCTGCATTTGCGCCGCCGTGCTGAACGAATCTATGACCTTCGAGCCAGTCGTGGTTGACGCCGCCTGCGTAACGGCTGATTGTGCCGTCGTTGAGAGTTGGGCGGTTGAGCATTACATTATCCATTGTTTCCTTGCTGATGAGTGTAGGATTCTTGAACTGCCAGAGCCACTTTGTGAAGTCACGGCAGGTTGTATGGAGAGATGTGGAGCCGTAAACGCCGAATGTGAGCACGCCGTTTGTATAGTTATAGCCGTCATCGTGGTAGGAATATGCGCGGTTTGGCACCAGCATACGGAAATCATCGCGGATAAATGTCTTATCCATTCCGAGAGGCTTGAAGATATTTTCCTTGGCAAACTGTGGAAGTGTCATGCCGGAAAGGCGTTCAACGATAGTTGCCAAAAGTGTGAAGTTGGAATTGGAGTACATATACTTTTCGCCAGGCTCGAAATTGAGGCCTGTCTGACGGGAGATGACGCCGAGAGTATCTGTCTGAACGAGGGCATCTTCCATCTTTCTGCCGCTGAGCTGGAGAAGCTCCCACTGATCGCGAAGGCCTGAGATGTTGTTCATCATATGCTTGAGCTTCAATGGCTGTGGGAAAGCTATAAGGTCAGGAATATATTCTCTTACATCATCTTCAACATTGAGGAGTCCTCTTTCCTGAAGAATCATAACAGACATTACTGTGATCTGCTTTGTGACGGAAGCCACATGGAAGACAGTATCAGGTGTTATAGGTGTACCTGTTTCGATGTTGGCATAGCCATAGCACTTTTCGAAAATTGTTTCACCCTTATAGGTGACGAGAAGCTGACCGCCCGCACCTTCGTTTTCATTCCAGAGCTTGAAAAGGTTGTCGATTCTCTTTTGCATAGTTGTTCCCTCCTGATTTTATTTTAATTCAGAAATTATAATTGCTGTGAAAATTATGGCGCCGCCTGCGATAAGATTGAGATTAAGGGCGTCATAGCCTAAAAATACCGAGATAAACATTGTGAACACCGATTCCAGCGACATTATGATGGATGCCTTGGATGGCTCTACGAGGCGCTGACCTGCCGCCTGAAACATACCGGAAATTATTGTCGGGAAGATTGCGCACAGGGCTACATTGAATATAGCCATCGGAATATTGGAGCCTGAAAGAGCGATGTCGCCTGTACATACTGCGATGATGAGTGTGAACACCGCAATAAAGACGAAAGGCAGGAATGTTATCATTTTTACGCTCATTCGCTTGCTGAGATATGTCCAGTATACAATCTGAATTGCAAATACTGCCGCACCTGCAAGTGTGAGCAAGTCTGCCACTTCAAAGTGCATCATCTGACCCGGTGTTTTTGTGAGTATGTAAAGTCCCACAAGGGCAAGACCTGCGCAGAGATATGTCTTGAAGGTCGGGCGGATACGCTGGAAAATCCATGCAACGAAAGGCACCATGACCACGTATGTTGTTGTGATGAATGCCGAATTTGATGGTGTTGTGATGCCGAGACCGAGAGTCTGAAGCAGCATACCGCCGCCGAGGAGCAGACCGCCGATTCCGCCGAGAATTATGTCGGTTTTTGTCAGTTTTTTCAGGTCTTTCCACACCATTGGCAGCATGAGGATGACGGCTATGGTATAGCGGACGAAGATGACCTGACTTGCCGAAAGGCCGTAGCTGAGGGCATCCTTTGTCCAGATGAATGCTATCGCCCAGAAGGAAACGCAGGCGAAGAGATATATTTCGCCGAGAAATCGGCTGTTTTTGAGTTTGTTGAGCATAAGATTTTCCTTTGTGATGATTTTTGTGATTTGCAGTGCGGGATGGCATATTTTGCAGACGACCAATGGTCGCCCCTACAGTTTATTATACACCACTATCGCACCAATGTCAAAGGCTTTGCATAGGATAAAGCGAGGTGATGATATGAATAAATGCAAAATCTGTTGTTCCAACCGCAGCTGCCCATGGAATTCCTGCTATGAGGCTGCCGCTGTGGAAAATTGTTCCAACGATGTGGCTTACGAAGTCTGCTCGTGCGCCCGTTATGTTGATATTCCTATGAAGGTCATCAATGTGAACGGTCTTACAACCGAGGAATTTCAGGCTGACGCCATTGCTATTCTTGAAAACATTTCGAATGCAGTGTGCGGCATTTCGGACAGTATTAAAAATTGCTGTGGTGTGAATGAGGCGAATAATAATTGCAACGCTCGTGTCGGCTGTAATGGTTTCAATGCCTATGACACAAGCAATACGCAGGGATGTGGATATTCCAATGCAAGTGGAAATTACGGCTGCAGCAAGTGCGGCAGGTGCAGATAGCAAAACGGGCGGTGTAATGCCGCCCTTTTGTTTTGCGAAGTCGGAGGCCAAGCGGTCTTAGGAAGACAAGCAACTA